>JBAXOG010000110.1:0-16551 GCA_037133395.1 bacterium
GCGAATTGAACTCGCTATGGGCGGCGTGATTGCAAACAACTCGGAACTGCGCCCGAAACAAGGCGTATGACAAAATGTCTATTGACTTTATAGACATTGTAATGTAAACTATGAATTTGTGCATCTTTAAGGAGAATTATGAGTAACGATACGACACAACACGGATTAGGGACGATTGCTCTTCATGCGGGGCAGGTGGCTGATCCCACGACAGGTTCACGTGCGGTTCCGCTCTACCAGACCGCATCCTACGTTTTCCGCAATATTGAACACGCAGCCAATCTCTTTGCGCTCAAGGAGCCGGGCAACATTTATACCCGCCTGATGAATCCGACGACAGACGTCTTTGAAAAAAGGATGGCTGCGATCGAAGGAGGTACCTTTGCCTTGGCGACGGCCTCGGGCCAAGCGGCCATCACCTTCGCCCTGTTGGCGCTTTCAGGTCCTGGAGATCATTTTGTTGCACTGGATAATCTGTATGGTGGCACCTATCAGCTCTTTCATAACACCTTCCCGAAGCTAGCGCGGCAGGTGTCATTTGTTTCTTCGGAGGCCTCGGCAGATGTGATTCGTAGGGCCATACGTCCGGAAACAAAGGGCCTTTATGCCGAGATGATTGGTAATCCGAAACTTAACGTGGCGGATCTTGAGATGCTGGCCAACGTTGCTCACGAAGCGGGAATTCCGCTGATCGTGGACAACACGGTCGGGGTGGGGCTTGTGAAGCCGTTTGACTATGGAGCGGATATCATCGTTTCCTCCGCGACCAAATATATCGGTGGACATGGGACGTCCGTAGGAGGGGTTATCATCGAAAAGGGAACCTTCCCCTTTAATAACGGAAAGTTTCCAGAGTTCACCACGCCTGATCCAGGATACCATGGGCTTGTCTACTGGGATGCATTGGGCAGTAGTTGCTTTTGCACGAAAATCCGCATTTCGCTCATGCGCGATATTGGATTCACAGTCAGTCCATTCAATTCACGGGAGTTTTTGCTGGGCTTGGAGACCCTTCATTTGCGGCAGGCGCGTCATTCCGAAAACGCTTTGGCTGTGGCCCGTTTCCTGTCAAAGCATCCGCAGGTGGCATGGGTTAATTATCCAGGGCTCGAAACAGGAGTGACCCATTCCGTAGCGAAGAAGTATCTGAAGAAGGGCTTTGGTGGTATTGTGGGCTTTGGTGTCAAAGGTGGCTATGCAGCGGCAGTAACATGCGTTAACCAGCTCAAGCTCTTTTCACTCTTAGCGAACATCGGGGATGCCAAGAGCCTCGTCATTCATCCGGCCTCTACCACGCATCAGCAATTAACCGAAGAACAGCAGCAGGCGACAGGCGTTACTCAGGATTTCATCCGTCTATCCATTGGGCTTGAGGATATTGACGACATTGTTGCCGATCTTCAGCAGGCACTTGGATAAAAAGGAATCCGTTTATGAAACTATCGACTATGGGGCGTTATGGCCTCCGGATTCTGATGGACATTGCCGAGCATCAGCACGCTGGCTCTGTCACGCTCCAATCGATTGCTGAGCGGCAGGAACTTTCCCAAAAGTATTTGTGGCATGTGATCACGCCCATGAAAAACGCTGGGTTGATCAACGTGGCGCGCGGAGCGGGCGGGGGGTATCGCCTTGCTCGCGAACCCAAGGATATTTCGTTGCTCGACATCCTGACCGCTGTCGAAGGTAAACTCTGCCTTGTGCCGTGCGTGCATTCGGAATCGCGTTGCAAACGCTCCCCGCATTGCGCGGCAAAGAAAGCATGGGAAACTGTCAACGACGCCATCAGCAAATCTCTCAAATCCTTAACGCTTGAGTCGATCATCAATAAGTCATAAGAAGGGGATCATGGAAACAGTTACCATTAATGGCACTCAACGTCTGTTAGGAGAGGCCAAGACCCTTGCCGAACTTTTTGTAGCGCTGGGTGTACCGTCTCATAAGAAAGCAGTCGAAAAAAACGGTACCATCATTCCTGCGTCATTATGGGCATCAACCCCTCTGCAACCCGGCGATACCATCGAAGTCATTCAATTTGTGGGCGGAGGCTAAATAGGCAAGCGCCGCGTCTGGTCCTGTGGCTGCCGGACGGCGATCCGCCGTCCTCCCCACTTTTCAAGCTCCGATTTTTTAAAAAAATGTGCTTGACCTCCACACACCTCATAATATTAACTAATAATCGCTACTGAGTATATTAATTACTTATTTTGTAGACTATTTGCATTAGTCTTTTAAAAACGTGCTATTCAGAAGGTGTAGTGGTTAAGCGAAGGTGACATGCAATTCGATGAGGTGGAAAAGAAAGGATGCTCGTGAATATGAAACATAACAATCTTACTTCAGTCGCTCTATCTGTTTTTTTTGTAGCGATCGGGATGATGTCTATTGCCTCGGTATCCGTGGGTAGTACATCTGGAACGCTTGAGTGGGAAAGCCCTTCAGCGGATCTCACGTTCGGTTCGGCTAGCTTGTACTCACTCTTTGTACTCGGCGATTTCGAACAACAAGGCGCAGACTGTGAGGGTGGCATTGCGGTCGGTGGTAATGCAACGTTCCCAAGTTCAATGGACATGGGAATGCCTTTTACGCATACCGAGCCACAGGTGGGATACCTCTTGGTTGACCGATCACCTCGTTTTGTTGTGAACGGCACCCTATCGACAACGCTAAACCCTATTCAAATTTATGGGGGTTCGACGGTTATTCGTGGACGCGGCGAAATTTGCCAGATACGGGGTTACCGGTTCGATGGGCTGTATGGTCAATGGAATACGTACACATCGATGTATACGTTTGCCGAAAACACAAATGGGAATGTTTTCGCAGGTGTTGATAACACGACGTTCTTTTCAAATGCGGAAACAGCGCTCAATGCTTTGAGCATGGACTATTATAATAAAGCTCCAGAATCTGGGCGGGTTGCGGATGATGGCATCGATTAGGGATGGCAATTTGATATCGGTTTCGACGAGGCGCAGACGTATTGCGAAATGAATGGCGTATTCTATTATTACGTCACCCTTCCTGATTTCTGCAGTACGCTTAATGTACGGATTCCCGATGGCAAGAAGGCGGTTGTCAATGTTTTGAATAACACGCAAGGAGCTCCTTTGTATATCGGTCCTGGCTCTGTTATGATCAATAATCGTTCGGGTTGTGAAGAGGGTGGTGATTTCTTCTCTTTTGCATTGACGAATTCCAACCGGATTACTTGGAATTTTATTCATGCAACGAACATCCATTTTTATTCAATCGGCTTTATAGGTTCAGTGTTGGCACCCCAAGCTGCGGTCAAAGCAAATGGGGGTGGCGTATGCGGTCAGATGATTGTCAAACAACTTAATTCAGGTCGCGGGTTTGAAGTACACAATGCTGAAGTGCCTAGACACGGACTACTTCGACTGACGAAAATGGATGTGTTTGGAAATGGGTTAGCCAATGCGCGCTTTGGTATTTTTGCAACCGAGGCAGATGCGCAGGCCGGTTTAGAGCAGGTTGCGTTGATGATTTTGACAAGCGGTGCTGACGGAAGATGTGAAAGTAAGGCGTTGCTTCCTGCCGATTATTTTGTCAGAGAAACTTCGGCGCCTGAAGGTTATCAGGTAGACCCGACTAACTACCTTGTTCATGTTGTTGCAGGGCGTAGCGTGCAAGTCAATGCGGGTGTTCCGTTTGTCAATCGGCTAACCGGAGGACAAGGGATTGCACTTTCAAAAGTGTGTGAGGGTGGTTCCGCAGATGACGACTTTACTTTTCTTGTTAAAACGAATGGACATCTGTATTCGGGGAGCTACCGTCTAGCCACATCGATTAAGACAACGGCGAATGGGCAGATAGTTTTAAAAGGTGGCGAGACAGCCATTATCACTGGACTTGACGTGGGCGATGATTACCTCGTAACGGAAGTTTCTGATTCGCGGTATGTGGGCTTTTCAGAAAACGCCGCAGGGGTGATTATGCGTGATAAACTCGCATCAATCGTATTTCGTAATGTTTTCAAAAAACACATCACCGTTCGTAAACAAGCGGCGGAGGGTGTCACCGGCGCATATCAATTCTCGCTCTATGACGACGCGGCGTGTACGCATTTGCTGGCATCTTCCAATGCGGTTGCGGGTGGGGCTTCGGTCGTTTTAGCTGATGTCACAAACGGCGTGTACTATGTTCAGGAAACGACGACATCTCAAGCACGCTTCGTAAGTTTTGTGGCGGATGATCAAATGATATGGACGTCAAATCCAGCATGTATCGTGATTGATGAACGCATCACCAATACACTGGCGTTAAGTGTATTCAATACCACCCAATTAACAGATATTGTTGTTCGGAAGAGTGCTGCTAACAGTGTTCAGGGGACATTTATGTTCTCGCTGTATGCCGATCCTGGACT
Source organism: bacterium (assembly GCA_037133395.1). Lineage (GTDB taxonomy): Bacteria > Verrucomicrobiota > Kiritimatiellia > RFP12 > UBA1067 > CAIZQW01. The sequence goes on from JBAXOG010000110.1 coordinate 4,391, forward strand.
GCGCACGTGGATAGCATCCAGCTATCCTGCCGCTGGCGGAGATGCAGTGAAGCTGGCGACTGTCACAAACGGTACTTATTACCTGTACGAAGTGTTGCCAGACAGGCACTATCGGATTGTTTCTTTCTCCGACGGAATAACGACAGGGTCTGAGAATGGTTTTCCAATTGTTGTAGATGGTAGTCGGAAAACAGTAGCCGTCACGGTGACGAATACATTGGCTCCGTCAGAAACGGAAGTTTTTTTACGTAAGAGTACGGCAAATGACATTCATGGAAATTACTTTTTTACATTGTACGCCACGCCTCAATTGAATAAATGGGCTGCTGAAGCGTGGGTGACGGCAGGTGGTGAGACTGTGAAATTGGGAAGTTTGACCAACGGCACGTATTATCTTTATGAATTCCCTGATACAGAGCGTCCAACGCGGCTTGCTGGTCTTGAACCTGGCGTGTTTGCGCCGTTCGGGCAATACTCCGCCTACCGCGTAGATGTGACCAACAGTCCCGGCGTCTTAACGCTTTCGGCTATCAACGAACCGATGACGTCGATTTATGTTCAGAAGAGCGCGGAAAATGAGGTTTCAGGCGATTTTCAGATTATTTTATATGCCGATCCTACGTGCGCAACTTGGGTAGCGGATTGTTGGGTTACGGCGGGGCAAGCTCCAGTCCGGCTTGCGACCGTGACCAACGGCACCTATTATATTTATGAAAAACTAAGGGGTTTGAATAACACGCCGGTCGGCGATGGGGGCGGGTATGATTTTGTTGAATTTCGCGGTGCAACGCCTTCTAGTTCTTACACCAATTCCGCACGGATCGATATCATCGGGCAAACGAATGTGACGATTACCGTCGTCAACAAGCAGAAGATTCCGCTGACGGATATCTATGTACAGAAAATTCCTAACTGGGGCGTCGCGGGAAGTTTCATGTTTGAACTTTACGCTGATGCGGCGCTTACGAAAAAAATTGCAGAGCGTCTCGTGGCAGTAGGTCCCTATCCCATAAAAATCGCGAGTGTCACTAATGGGATGTATTATCTGCATGAACGTTTAACATCGGAAAGCCCTTATGATTTCGATTATGCCTTCACCGATCAAGCAACAAATACAGTCAATAATATTCCGATCACGACTTCCAATACCAACCTTTATTGGCCAGATTCAGTGTATGTGTCGGTTGTCAACATGCTGAAATCCGAACCACCGACTAACAGTTTACGAAACCGTGTAATGGTTCGTAAAACCACGAATAACGGCGTAACAGGCACGTTCACTTTCGGTCTTTATACCGATGATCAAGCAACTCAATTGATAGCGCTCGCGGAGGCGAAGGCTGGAAGCGCACCGGTCTTATTCCCTTCGGTCATCGATGGAACGTACTATGTTCGTGAAGAGTTTCCAACAAATAGTTTATATGTGTTCGGATCTATGACACTGACGAACAGTATCAGCGGCGACCACGTATCGTCATCGACTAACGGGCTGTCCTTCTCAGTGACCGGCGGAAGTACCGTGACAGTCAGCGTGGCGAATGCGTCCAAGCCTTTAGTCACTACCTCTGTCCAGTTGCGGAAGAGCGCCTCCAATGCTGTTTCTGGCGACTTCCACTTCGGCTTGTATCAAGACGAGTCGTGCACGGTAGCGATTACATCCGTTATCGCAGTTGCCGGGAGCGACTGGATTCCGCTTGCAACCGTTACGAACGGAACGTACTACCTCAAGGAAACGTTAGACCCGGCAGGTGAGTATACCTTTACCTCGTTTACCAATGATGCAACGTCGTGGTCGGCCAATCCTGCCAAAATCGTGGTTAACAATGGGGTCAGCGGCGAGGGACTCAATATAACAGCTGTAAATAGTCGAAAACCGCCAGCTCAGCATGCGGTCTATGTGCAGAAAAGCTCTATTAATGAGGTGAGTGGTGCGTTTTCATTTGCCTTATACGGCAATGTATCCTGTTCACTCCAGTCGCGAATCGGAGTACCTGTGTCCGCCACTGCTGGGGGCTCATCGGTTTTAATCGGCACCGTGACAAACGGAACTTACTATGTGCGTGAGGAAGATAATGCGCAATACAATTTTGTTTCTTTTAATGCGGGGCAAAGCGCGATTGCGCAAAATCCAATCACATTCACCGTTTCTGGCTATGAAGATACGACCGTGACCTTGCTCGCGATCAACACCCCAAAACCGCTGCCGAAGCACATCGTGTCCATTCATAAAAGCAGCGCAAACGGGGTGACAGGTTCATTTACGTTTGCCTTGTATCAAGATGCGGACTGCCGAAAATTAGCCGCTCCGCCAGTGACGGTTCAGGCAGGAGCTTCCTCCGAGTCAGAATTGGCATCCGTCACGAACGGCGTGTATTACTTGAGAGAGGAACTACCCGAAGACAGTCTGTATCAGTTCGTTTCTTTTAATAACTCCGAGGGTATCGTCAATGTCAATCCCATGCGCGTGACAGTGGCAGGACAACCTGTGCAATACGAAGCGGTGAATATCGGTAAAGCATTGGGCAGGATCGAGGTCAAAAAATATTGGTCCAGCTCAGTGAGCAATTCAGTGACATTTCATCTTTATCGCTCTGCGACAAAGCCCGCAGAGTCCAATCCAAGCGGCGGCACCTACGTCCGCTCCGTTACGTTGAGCAGCACCAATGGTTGGTCCGCAGCTTTTACCCGTCTCGAACTGGATTATTACTATTACGTCAAGGAAGAGTATTTGGCGGGTTACATTCCAGTTTATACGCCATCTGTCTTCCTCGCAACGCCGACTTATCCGAAGGAAGGTCAAACCTATACGTCGGGTTGGGTTGACGCTTCTCCTGGTCGCACGTTTGGCTTTGCCAGTGATTTTCATGTGTTTGTGTTTGAAAACTTCACGCCTAAGAACGTGGGTGTCGAGGGTGGGTTGGCCGCCGGAGGCAACATTGCGCTAGACAGCGCAAACTCGATCGGCTTGCCCGGAATGACATCGCAAAAATCCTATAGCCCTCAGTTACCGATCACGCCACATGATCCGCGCGTCCTTTGTGGTGGGACGTTCTCTTCCAGCGCGAGGCTTTTCATCTATGGAGGCGAGTTGTGGACAAGGACATCTGACCACGATGTCGACCATTCGGTCACGTTCCGCATGCCGAAAGCATTATTGCCAGACGGCACGTACTCGAGAGCCGACTCTAAGTTTGTAAACGCCGAATTTGAAGATTATTTTTCGAGTGGCATTAACTCGTCTCCGCTTTTTGCGGACGCCGTGACCGCGATGAAGTCACTATCAGCTCGGTACGCAAGTGCACAAACGACGAATACCGCAGGTGGCGTACTGGTGGTCGCGGTCAATGCGAAACCCGTCGGCAGTTACTCGTTCGAGGTTCGCCCACCAGCGGGTATCAGACTTGAACCCTATGGAACAATTATCTATAACGTTACGTTGGGCACAAACGCTCTTGCTAATCTCAAAGATCCTAACATCATCATTCCCGACGATTGGAATGGTAACGTGATTATCAATATCCTGCCGCCAGACAATGTCACCAAGATGACGTTCAACACAGTGAAAGGTCAAGGATATACCTTTATCAATGGCTGGCGGACGAGCACCGGTGAAGATAATGGCGCTCAGAAAAAAGAACAGTATGATTGGGCGGCGCGTTATGCGGGACGCATTCTCTGGAACTTCCCGAAGTCTAATCTGCGCGTGATCTATCTGAATGAATTCGCCTTGACGGGTTCCATTTTGGCGCCTTATGCGCATTTGGAGGTTTATGCGGGTGAAGTAAATGGACAGATCGTGGCGCGAGCACTGGGCGACACGGGTTACGATGGGGCCACGTACGTCGGTCCTGCTGATAATGCGAATGGAAATTCCGCATCACTTTGGGAGGCTCACCTGATCCGCAATGGGGTATACGTATCGCCGGAGGTTCTCCCGTTGCCACCTGTAAGCGGTTCCCTTTCTGTCACGAACGTTGCCGGAGTTTCAACGCCTCCTGCTCTTCTCTTGCAGACAACTTCTGGTCCAAGTAGCGGGTCAGGGATGGGACTTGGATGGACGCCGACGCCTGGACGTCAGTATAAGATTCAGATCGTTGAGCATCTAGGCGACGACTGGCAGACACTTGATCCATCCCGTTATGTCATCCTTTATCGTGCAAACATGATGGAGGCTCAGATTTGGTTTGATTCAGCGGTCAGCCAGAGTTTTTATCGAGTCGTCGAATTGCAAGAACAGGTGCTGACACCAGCTCCTGCATCTGCACCACCGGCACATAATATGTTCATACTCAACAGCCGATAGACACAGTAAACGTCACTTTCTAATGGCTTATCCTTTTTAATGCTGGGTCGTGAAACCGAGTGTTGTTAGGTTAGTTGTATTTCCGATGGTTATTGACTATTCCGCCTGTCCACCGTAAACGTCGCGAAGGCGAATATTCATGATTGGATATTCATTCGTTTTAAATAAGGCTCGCCAGAGAGAGGTAAGTTTAATATAATTATTTGGTTTAAATTATTTTGGGATTTTCAAATAAACGAGGCTGCTTTTGAATACAACGACGGTGAGTGGTAAAAAATGCAGATGTGAATCGTGTAAGCTCTCGGTGAATGTTGTGGGGACGCCCCCTCCGACCGTCTGCCCGTATTGCCGGAAGATATTGGAACAGTCGGACTTGGAGTTTCCAATCGCAGAGCCTTATCCGGCACCCACCGCGGAAGAGGTGCGAGGTCGAATCAGAAGCTTGTACCATCAACCTCACAAAGGCAATGTAATTCTGTTGGCCGTCATTGCTGTCACGATGTTGGCATCGGCTATTTTTTTACAGCTTCGGAATGCTGAGAATTATTGGTATCAGCCCATGGTGAGCATCTATTCCTTGCTCGCGGGATTGTTTGTGGTTTCCCGGTTTATTATCGCCGCATTTTATTTGGCACCTAAGAATCAAGGATACGAGCCCACCTTAACCATTCTCGTTCCGTGTATGAACGAAGGCGATGAGATTCGACAGACGATCGAGCGCATTTTTGTCTCTGGGTATCCGCGGGAGAAGCTGGAGGTGATCGCGGTCAATGATGGGTCTACGGACAATACATTTGAAGAGATGAGAAAGGCGCAGTCACGTAATCGGAACCTAGTCATTGTGGATTTTGAGAAGAACAGGGGGTTGTGCCATGGCTGGGGGATTGCGATGTTTATTGCGAGGGGCGAGTTCATTATTTGCGTGGACTCCGACACCTTCATTTTCCCGGGTTCTTTGAATAAGATCGTGCAGGGGTTTGTGGATCCACGCGTCGGCGGGATTTCTGGGCATTGTGATGTTGAAAATGCCCATGTGAACATGTTGACCAAGATGCAGGATGTGAGGTATTTCTTCTCCTACAAGGTGATGAAGGCAGCCGAGAGCGTCTTCGGCGCGGTCAGTTGTCTGCCGGGGTGTTTCTCTGCCTATCGCCGAGTCTGCGTCCTGAGTGTTCTGGATGAATGGATCAACGCAACGGTCTGGGGAGAGCATGGCAATTATGCGGATGACCGTTCCATGACTAATCTTATTCTTCGGGACTACAAAATTCTTTATGACGACGAAGCGCTTGCGACGACGATCGCACCCGTGAGCTGGAAGGTCTATTCGCGCCAGCAACTACGCTGGATGCGTTCCTATTTGAGGGAAATCTGGAAGAGTGGACGGTTCATGTGGCGCAAGCATCCGGTTCCGGCCATCTCTTGGTATGCCATGATGTGGATGCCGTTGTTTGAGCCTGTGATTATGTTTCAGGCCATGATTGTGGCTCCCATACAGGCGGGCTATGTGACGCCATCATACCTCGTGGGCGTCTTTGCTATCACGGCAGTCTGGTCTATCCATTTCTTTGCTCAGACCGGGCGAAAATGGTGGTGGGCAGGCTTCGTCTTCACGTTATCGTATATGTCCTTCTACAGTTGGCAGCTCTATTGGGCGCTCGCGACACTGAGGGGAAAGAAGTGGGGTACCAGAGGGTAGTGCATCGAAGGCAAGACATCGGGTGAGTGAAGGGAAAAGCGTATGAGTACAAACGAGACACAGAAGCAAGAACCAGCGAAGATGAAAAACGCATGGTCGAGACCTGTTGCACAGCAGAAAGACTCGCAATTCAAGACCTGGTTGATATTTATTGGCCTTGTTCTGATTGCCTTCTCGCTGTGGATTCCTGTCCGTGCCTTATGGTCGCGTTACCAGTATACCCGTCCGACAAAGCCGATTGAACGAAAAGCGGACTCCTTCATCGTCTTGGACTATGACGGAGTATCCAATGAAGCGGCGAACCCGGGCTCACGGGATATTTTCCCGTCACGCTTCCAAGAGCACATTCAGGAGCTTGTTGCGCGAGGGTATAATTCAATTGGGCTGGATGACGTGATTGCGTTTTACAAAGAGGGGAGGCTTTTGCCGGAGAAAGCGATCCTGCTCACCTTTGAACAGACGCGAAAAAGTTCCTATTTTGAAGCTCGTTCGATTCTTAAGAATTATAAATGGCGCGCGGTGATGGGGGTGTGGACCGACCCGATGCATGCGCAGGATGCGCAAGCCTTGCTGTGGCCATATCTGCAGGATATGTTTGTGTTGGGGACGTGGGATTTAGCTGCGCAGTCGAATGCTGGATTTCAGAATATTCCCGCTGGGCCTGACGGGAATAAGGGACGTTTTCTGACGACACCGATGTGGCTTTCACAGCAGCAACGTTATGAAGTGCCCGAAGAGTTCGCTCAGCGGCTGAAACAAGACCATCAGGGGGTCATTGACGAGTTTAATCGAGAGATAGGAGTTTCTCCGTCGGCTTTTTTCTTTCCTTATGGCGATTATGGACAATATGATGAAATGGCGAAGGTTGTACGAGCCATCAATTTACGTCAGGTGGGAACGAATTATTCTCTTGGGTTTACACTTGGAAATTTAGCACTCAATACGAAGTATAGTGATCGGACGCGGTTGAATCGTTTGCTGGTCAATCCGAAGTGGACCGCGCGTGAGTTGGCAGAGCGGTTGGATCGGGTCTGGCCGTTTACATCAGACGAGGAATATAGTGTTCGCGATATAGGGACTGACTATTGGATTCGCGAATGGGGTGACATCTCGGCAGAGAAGGGAGAACTCAGTGTGCGCGCGATTCCATCCGAGGATCCGCTGGATCTGCATGGGAAGCATGGGGCGAGTGCCACAACGGGTGCGAAAGCATGGCTGTTGGGAAGTGATCTGCTTCAGGATGGCTATATTTCGATGCGCGTTGAGATCAAGCGGGGGCGCTTTGCTCTTTATCTGAGGAGTTCATCCAAGGGCGAATACATTGTGTTCACCTTGGACGCGCAGGGAAATGCGGGGTTACGCCAGAAGGACAGTCTAGGGAACGAAGTCATGTTGGCATCGGATGTGAGTATGAGTGAGACCCGCACGGATCATGACTTGTTGTTGGGTCTGCGAGGGAATATGGCCTACGTGCGTCTGAACAACCGGTTACTTTTTGGCGGACGTGTCCTATTGAGGGGAGACCCGATGCCTGGCATGATGGGTGTCGGGGTTTGGGATGAGGTGAACGGAATTGGTGAACTCAAGGTGTTTTCAACCAAATTGGTTTCGCCTAAGCGTGCGATCGTCACGTGGACACCTGAAATCGGACGCAATCCTGCGCATCTATCGACGTGGCTGCATGAGAACAGTTATCGGTATTCCATTTTGGCTCCTCCATGGATGGATGTACAGGCGAGTACTTCTGTAACGCTCCCAAGATGGGATCGCGAGATGCTCCGCATGTTGGCAAAACTGAATAATTTTAAAATTTATCCGTTTCTCTCTGTTCGTGATGCGAGCTATCTCAAGCGGATATCCGTCGATGAGATTATGAAAGACCTGAACACCTTTCAGGTCGATGGTCTCTATGTCGATGCACGGGATTGCCATGTGAACCAGATGTCCGATTTGTCGGAATGGTTGTTGAAACTGAAAAGTCGCTTTGACACGACCCAGTACCAACTTATTCTTCGATTGCCTGTCGCGGCAGAGGGGATGCCTTCAACCGGAAATATGATCAAACAGTTGGAGGGTGTCATTGTGGCAGGTGAGTTTGTCCGTCCCTTGTTTGGCTTGAGTTGGAAAAAGTTGATTGGAACGCTTTCCGTGGAGCCGGAGTCGGGAGGGGGACCTCTTGAGCTCTATTATCAGATATCCGCGAAGATTGACGATGATGTTTCACCTGAGGCCATGGCCGCCGCTTTTAGACAGAAGGGGTTTGATGCCTTTACGTTGGGCGAGTATAACCAAGCGATTGCGGAGTGGACTCAGTGGAGTAAGATCAACCCCAAGAGTTCCGATCCGTACGCTTTGATCGGCGATGCCTATACCCGTATGAATCGATTGAATGATGCATTGGAGGCCTACGCGAAGAGTTTGGATTTGAATCCAGGCCAGGTCGATTTAGCGATTAGACGTTCACTGCTTCTTGAGAAGATGGGGCGTACGGATGAACAGGCTGAGATGTTGAATCTGTATGCACGGACCTTTCCGGAAACCTCGTCATTGATGATTGCACAGGCCAAGTGGTTATTGGCTAATAAACGTCGGGCAGAGGCGACAGAGCTGATGAGGAGGCTTGTGAAAGAGCGTCCAGAGGAGATTGAGGCGCGACAGATTCTCCAAGGGATGCTGGAAGATCCTCTGGAGCGCTATCAGAACATGCAGGATTTGGTGACTCTGGTGAGAAAGGGAGAGACCAGTCTCTATGGGTTTGGACGTATTCTTTCTTCTTCTGGCCTGCTCTCCACACGGGAGGCCTCGGTTTTCTTCTCAACCATACGCGAAGCCGCCACGAATGTACAGAGTCGTCTTTCGCGTCAGATGTACTCGGGCTTCCTTCCCTTGGAAACGATTATTGATGAGCAATTCCAGCAAGGAAATGTTTCAGATAAATGGATATCGTTTGGAAGTAGCGTCAATCTGAATTCAAGTGGACGTTTCGAATTACGTGCCGGATCAGACATGGCAGAGGCCTATCTGCGACTAAAGAAATCGGACTTCATGCGGGACGGATTCATTGAAGTTGATCTCGATGAATCGGTCGGTTTTTTCTGGTTGTATGCCCGCCGCAGCTCTTCTTCGATGATTCGCTTCGGGTTTGACGATGAGGGGTTTTTGCGTATCCAAAGCTGGGTCAATGGCGTCATTCGTTCCTCGGATAGCCGTGGCTGGCTGAGACCAGCCGGGGTCAGTAAGGTTCGTTTGGAGGTGCGTGGAGAGGGGGCTCGCGGATACATCAATGGAAAACCAGCCTTCTCGACCGGCATTGTGATTCCGAATGATTTGCGTTATGGGTGGTGGAGTGTCGCGCCATTTTCGCCTGAGCTGGGCATGGCCCGGGCAAAGATTGGACGTATTGTTGCGGGACCCTTGCCGACAACGATGCTGATCGTTCCGGCTATGCAGGAATCTCAGGTGTCTCAGTTTCTTGAACAGGTCCGACCTTCCGCCAGTCAACTCTCGGCTGTCGCGCCGGTGGTCTATATACAGAAACAGGACGGTAAAATTGAGGAGAATAAGCAATTTCCGCTGCAGATGATTCGAATGTTTGTTGCGTTCCATCGCTTGCAACTTATTCCGATTGTTGATGCCTCCTATTATTCGAAGATCGATATCGACTTGCTGATCGATTTGATCACACGAGAGCAGCTCTCGGCGATCTGTATCTGCGTCCGATTCATGCCGAGCGATGACTGGTTTAAAATGGCTGAGAAGGCGCTTGAGAATACATCGGCGACGCTTCTGGTGATCGCTTCGGATGTCCCGGTGTGGTCATCCGCCGACCCGAATAAGACCGTGCGCAAGATGCTAGCGAAACCGATCCAGGTCTCAGTCCGTCAAGCGGAACGTGGCAACTTGATGTTGCCCCCGTTGCTGGATACGTGGTCACAGGTGGACGTCCATTGTTTTGGTGATACCGTAATCCCCTCCGTGGTTCCTTTTGAGTCTGTGGAAAAGATGGGAAAGATGGCATCAACCAACTCCGTTCCAGAGTTGAATCAGCCGCGGCTTTATGTCTATCCCGTTGCTGCGCTCGAGAAGCAAAACAATAATTATCCTCCCGTAGAGCCGAAACCGCAAGTAGAGATGAGTTCTACACTCAAACCGTATGTTGACCCAGTAGGGGAGGGCGAGCCAGCGTTGGGCTTGAAATCAATGGCCGGGGCGAAGGAGTCGTTCTCTCCGGCCTCTAGTCCAGCACCTCGGCGAGAGGTGGAACGGGTTGTCCAGGAGGAGTTGCCCGCGATATCCCAGGTTTCTCATGTCGCTACTAATGTCCTTCGTGACGTGGCCTCGAATGTTCAATGGACGGTGGAGATAACAACTAATCTGCTGACGGTCCATAACCTTCAGACATCAAATGTCCCACAAAGGGTCGAGGCCCTGATGTCAACAACGAATGAGGTGCGTCGTGGATTGGGGGAGTTAATGCCTGTGGAGCGAAATTCAGTTCAACGGATTGAACGGAGGTAATGGCATGCTTTTTCCGACGGTGTCATTTGCGATTTTTTTTGTGGTTGTTTTCCTTTTGCATTGGGGTACGGAGCGTTATCCGCTGACCCGAAAGTGGGTTTTATTAGTCGCAAGTCTCTTCTTTTATGCGGTCTGGAGTTGGAAGTTTGCCTTGATGTTGTTGGCTTCCGCAGTTCTCAATCATGGTGTCGCGGTTCTCCTGGCCAACTGGACGCAGGAGTCTCATCGGCGGCGACTGATGATTATTGCCGTTGCACTCAATCTCCTTTGTCTCTGTTTTTTTAAGTATACCCGTTTTCTCTCGTTGAATCTTGTGTTGCCCATCATCCGTCCCTTTTTTGGTTATTGGGGAGCTACCGAGACGTTGCTCAACGGCGTGGATACACTCTTGCCGCTGATTGACCAAATTGTCTTGCCTGTCGGCATCTCCTTCTTTACTTTCCATGCCTTGAGTTATGTGTTAGATGTCTACTGGCACAAGATTCAGCCAGCTAAGACGACCTTAGACTTCGCGAACTATCTGTCCTTCTTTCCCCATTTGGTCGCAGGCCCTGTCGTGCGTGCCTCTATCTTGGTTTCACAAATGGAGATGATGCCGACTCGGCCAGTGAAATTGGAGGTGGGACGCGCAGCAACGTTGATTTTGGTGGGATTGTTTAAGAAAATGGTCGTTGCTAATTGGTTGTCTGAGCACTTAGCCGATCCCGTCTTTTCGAGTCCCGGAGATTATACAGGGGTTGATATTCTGTTGGGAATTTATGGATATACACTCCAGATCTATTGTGACTTCTCTGCTTATTCGGACATTGCCATCGGGACTGCGTTACTGTTTGGGTTTCATTTTCCGATCAATTTCAATGCACCTTATTTTGCCGTTACCTTGCAAGAATTTTGGCGGAGGTGGCATATTTCTCTTTCGTCATGGCTGCGAGACTATCTCTATATTCCGCTGGGTGGATCTCGGAAAGGAGAATATCGCACAAAGGTGAACTTACTGCTGACCTTCCTGCTCGGGGGCTTGTGGCACGGTGCGGGGTGGACTTTTGTCTTGTGGGGGGCGTTTCACGGAATTTATCTCTCCTTGGAGCGCCTTGTACGCAAGGCGTTGGGACTGCCTGAGCAGCCTGACAAACACTCATCTCTTGTCATACGCATCCTTGGACGAATATGGATTTTTCATGTTGTTGCAATTTCATGGATACTCTTTAGGTCGATTGACATGGAAACCGTGAATTTGCTTGTGAGGGGAATTTTTAATTGGCATGGCAGTATCTTATTGTTTTCGCCTCAGGCATTTATTATACTTACTACTGCATATCTTCTACAATACACAGATGGCGAGACGATGCGTGGAGTCTGGATGAAGGTGGAGAAGTTGCATTGGGGCTGGATTGCAATTGGAGTCGCTGCGCTTTTGACGTTGATTCTGGCATTAGCACCTTCAGGGGTGATGCCATTCATCTATTTTCAGTTCTAAAGAGGTGATGTGATGCAAGAGGAAACGAAAGGTAAATCCGTTGATGTTACGATTCGTAGCGTTTTGCTATTCGCGTTGACCGCCGCTCTTTTTTCCGGACCGTGGTTGCATGATTCCGCAGGTCAACTGGCCTTTGGACGCAATCGAGATATTCTATTGTGCCT
>JBAXOG010000111.1:0-16373 GCA_037133395.1 bacterium
CGCTGGACGAGTTCTTTAAATATGCCAAAACAAAGAACGTCACCTTCATGACGCAGCCCCAGTTCGTCGAACACTATCGGCAGAAATATCCCAAAGTGACGCCGACGCATCACATGCTCGTCCGCGACATTCCCACCCAGGACGTATTGAACTACGTCTGCCGTGGTGCACCCCTGACCAAAGGCCCTTATCCCTTGACCTTTCTGTATTCAGGACCGGACGGCCAACTGGCAGTTGAAGAGGGTCAACAGGCACCAAAAATGCTCTACAATTACTTAGGAGATCCGAAGACGTTCGCACCCGAAAAATCCATTCCGCAAGTCACGGGCTTCACCAAGTCAGTCTCCGGTACCCGTGAGAAATGGACAATTACCGTTACCAATCCGAACCCCTATGATTTGCCCATGGGCATTGCCGAATGGGGCGATTATTCCACGCAATCCGTGGTTGGACAGTGCAAGGACGTAATAGAATGTAAGCCCATTGGGACGCATCTTCTTTTCATCCGCTGTATCTCCCGTGCCAACTCAAATTCAACCATTACAATCGAACTGGTAAAGATGTAATCTTTACTTAATTTCTCACAACAACAGGAAGGACAAATGAAAAAAAACGCAAGAAGAATACTGGCCACCCTTGGGGCGATCACGATGATATCCAATCTCTATGCGATGGATAAACCTAACGGGATACCGTTATTCACAAGCGGGCAGAATGGCTACAACACCTATCGTATTCCTGCGCTGGCAGTGACCACGCAGGGCACGGTGCTGGCGATTTGCGAGGGACGAAAAAAAGGCAGCGGAGACAGTGGAGACATCGACCTCGTCATGAAGCGTTCCGTGGACAACGGCAAGACGTGGAGTGCGCAGCAGGTGATCTGGAATGACAAGGAAAATACCTGCGGCAATCCTTGCGCTGTGGTGGACCGCGACACAGGAACAATCTGGTTGCTATCGACCTGGAACCGCGGTGACGATCACGAAGGCGCGATCATCCAGCAGACCAGTAAGGATACGCGCCACATCTTCGTGATGAACTCGGTTGACGACGGTATCACCTGGAGCAAAGCCGTTGAGATCACGGCTGATGTCAAGTTGACGAATTGGACCTGGTATGCCACAGGGCCGGGAAGCGGCATACAAATCGAACAAGGTCCGCATAAGGGACGTCTCGTGATTCCGTGCGACCATATCGAAGCAGCCACGAAACACTACTATTCGCATGTCATCTACTCTGACGACCACGGCAAGAGTTGGAAGCTGGGTGGAACGACACCACAAGATAAAGTCAACGAGTGTGAGGTGGTGGAGTTGGCGGGTGGTAAACTGATGCTGAACATGCGCAACTATGATCGTGCGAAGAAGAGTCGCCAGACAGCCGTCAGCAGCGATGGCGGATTAACCTGGACGGATCAGCGCCTTGATCCGACACTGATCGAGCCAATCTGCCAGGCAGCTATTGAGCGCGTCCCTGCGACAGCAAGAAGCAACAGTGGCGTGCTCTTATTCTCCAATCCAGCCAGCGAGAAGGGACGTGTCAACATGACCGTACGCGCCAGTACTGACGACGGCAAAACCTGGTCTGTCTCGCGCGTGCTGCATGCAGGTCCCTCTTCCTACTCGGATCTCGCAATGCTGGCCAACGGCGAGGCAGCCTGCCTTTATGAAGGCGGGATGAAAGGTGCATGCGAGGCGATTATTTTCATCAGCTTTCCACTCGACACGCTGAAGGGCTTCGGACGTTCAGCAACTTTTTAGAACCGATTTGTGGTTATGACTTCAAAAGAACGTATATTGACTGCTGTCCATCTGGCCCAGCCTGATCGTGTTCCCATCGACCTCCTGCCCAACCGCTGGGTGGAGGAACGGTTGCATTACGATCTCGGCACACATACGCATCGCGAACTGCTGGAGCGTCTCCATTGCGATGTCGTGGACTTGCGGGGCGTGGTAGATCCGATCTATCGCGGACCAATGCCTTTTTCGCGTGACCTGGGAGACGGTGTGCGCGAAAACATCTGGGGCTGGCGACAGAAGACTGTCCAGACCGCGACCGGTCCTGAGGAGCAGTTTGTGGAGTTTTCCCTATCCGATGCGACCACACTTGAAGAGCTTGAGAGACACCCCTGGCCAAGTCCGGACTGGTTTGACTTCTCGGTGATCGCCGCACGCCTTGAACCCTGGAAAGACTTTGCTGTGATGGCGAGCGGTCCGAGCGTCTTCCAGCATCCGACCTTCCTACGCCGCATTGACAACCTGCTGATGGACATGGCAACTGTACCGGAAATGGCGCACTTCATCATGGACCAGTTCACGGACTACTATCTTGACTATTACGACCGTATGCTGACTGCGGCGAAGGGCAAGATTGACATTCTTCGGACGGCGGATGACATGGGCATGCAGCATAGCCTCTTCATCAGTCCGGAGATGTTCCGCACCTTTGTAAAGCCGCGTGTGAAAAAGCTGGTCGCCCTAGCGCATAGCCATGGTGTAAAATTTATGTTCCACTCCTGCGGCGCGATACGACCATTGATTGACGACCTGATTGAGATTGGCGTGGATATTCTCGATCCGCTGCAAGCAGCGGCAGAAGGCATGGAACCGCAGGTTTTGAAAGAGGCGTATGGAAATCGCATCTGTCTGCATGGTGGCATCTGTACGCAATATCTGCTGCCGAACGCTACGCCGGAAGAGGTGCGGAGCGAGGTGAAGCAGCGCATCGCGATTTTTGGAAAAAGCGGCGGCTATATCCTCTCGCCCTGTCACGTGCTTCAGAATGACGTGCCCACCGCAAACATCGTAGCCATGGTCGATGCAGCGTTGGAGGTTATATTATGAAACCATTCACCGCAAAAGAGATTCGAGGGAACTGGGCGACGTTGCTCTCGGCATGGAATAACGATGACTCGCTTGACCTTGGGCGGGTCGTGGCAGAGGTCGATACGTTGATCGCAATGAAGGTGGACGGCATCTACTCGCACGGTACGGCAGGGGAGTTTCATACTCAGACGGAGGCCGAGTTCGATCTGATCTCGGAGTGTCTGGCGACGAAATGCAATGCCGTTGGGATGCCCTTCCAGATCGGTGCGAGCCACATGTCTGCGCAACTCTCCTTGGGACGCCTCCAGCGCAGTGTGAAATGGGCGCCTAGCGCTTTTCAGGTCATCTTGCCGGATTGGTTCCCGGTGACCGAAGAAGAGGCTGTCGAATTTTTGAAGCGTATGGCAGAGGCGGCGCAAGGGATCGGACTGGTGCTCTACAATCCGCCGCATGCCAAGCGCGTGTGGAATCCTGAGCAGATTGGACGCTTGGTTGAACGTGTCCCGCAATTGATCGGTTTGAAGACAGCCGGCGGCGATGATGTATGGTATGCGTCGATGCGGGAGCATCTGCACAAGATTAGCGTCTTTGTGCCGGGGCATCTGCTTGCCAGCGGCGTGAAGCGCGGGGCGCAGGGCGCCTACTCGAATGTGGCGTGTCTGAATCCGGCAGCAGCGCAGCGCTGGACTGATCAGATGACCCATGATCTGCCAGCGGCGCTGGAGGTTGAGGTGCGGATGAAGCAGTTTATGTCCGAGCATATTGCTCCCTTTATTACGGAGCAAGGCTACTGCAATGCTGCGTGCGACCGGTTCATGGCCTGCCTGGGCGGCTGGGCCGATGTGGGCTGGCGCATGCGCTGGCCGTACCGCTCGATCCCGCAGGAGGAAGTCAAGCGCCTTCGTCCCGTCGTGCGGGAGTTGCTGCCGGAGTTTGCATAAACAGCAGCAGGGGGAGGCTGAAATGACAGCGAAAGAACGTGTGATGACAGCTATGCGGCATGAGCAGCCGGACTGGGTGCCGTGCTTTTACCGGGACATCCCGGAGGTCCGCGAGCGGTTGCTCCGCGAGTTGGGACTGCCGGACAGCGAGGCCCTGTTCCGCTTCTTGGAGATTGATTTTCGCTGGGTCGCGCCCGAGTATGTAGGGCCGAAATTAACGGACCCGGCACGGCCCCTTTGGCAGCGGAATATTTGGGGTGCTGAGTTTTCGTATGATCAGTTTTCAGAGGGAGGGGGCTATTGGAACGTGCGTCGCCCGCCGCTGGAGTCTGTGGAAGATCCGGCTGAGCTGGAGCACTATCCCTGGCCCAAGATTGAGTGGTTTGATTTTTCCACGCTGGCGGAGCAGTGTGAACGATATGCGGACTTTGCAATTATGACTGCGCCAGGCTTCGCCTCGCCAGGCGTGTTGCAGTGTCCGGTCCAGGAACTGCTCGGCGTGGAGCGCAGCCTGACTGATCCGCTGGTCAACCCTGAATTTTTCGCGGCGCTGGTCAGCAAGGTCACGGCGTTCAACCGTGCGTTGTGCGAAGCCATGATGGAGGCCAGTGGCAATCGCATCGACTTCTTCCGGCAGGGCGATGACTTCGGTACGCAGCGGGCGTTGCTGCTGAGTCCGGCGCTCTGGCGCGAACAGATCGGACCGGCCTTGCGGGCGATTGCCGAACCCGCCAAGCGGGCAGGGGCGTACTACTATCACCACTCGTGCGGCGCGATTCGCGACTTGATCCCGGATCTGCTGGAGATTGGCGTGGACGTGATCGACCCTGTGCAAGTGCTTTCAGAGGGCATGGTGCCGGCGGAGCTTAAAGCTGCTTTCGGCGATCGCGTCGTCTTCTCAGGGGGCGTGGACGAACAGGAGCTGTTGCCGAACGGAACGCCGAAGGAGGTGCGCGAAGGGGTCTGGCGGTTGCTGGACGACATGGCCATCGGCGGCGGATTCTTTGTTGGGCCGACGCACAATTTTCAAGTTGACATTCCGACCGCGAACATCCTCGCGCTCTACGAGGCCGCGTACGACTGGCGACCTGGTCGGAAGGATTTCCACAGGTGCAAGGTGGCTGCGACGATAGTGTCCAAGTGATGTGCCGGCGATGCGTTTGAGCGTGCGATTAAAATGGATCATTCCCAACAGCCGTCTGCAGAATTGATGTTTCCCCTCTAAGGGGCGCGCGTTGCTTGATACGTCGAAAAAGAAGGTTTAACGCCTGACCGTTTCCCCTAGAATTGCAAGAAAAAAAAGGTCAATGGCAGACGTACAAATACTTCCCTTAAATCACGACCCCTCGACTTTTCGGGTTGCAACATTAAACATTGGCTGTTTAAAAGCGTATTGACTTTCTCACGTCAAAAGCGTACCGTATGACGTACGAAAGGATTTTCCCCATGACGACTATGACCGTATCCGAAGCGCGCAAATCCCTCTATGGACTTGTTGACGATGTGGCGGAGTCCCATTACCCCGTCTCGATCACAGGGAAACGGAATACTGCTGTGCTTATTTCCTCCTCCGACTGGAGTGCCATTCAGGAGACACTTTACCTTTCAAGCATTCCCGGCATGAAAGATTCTATCAAGAAAGGATTAATCACACCTGTTCGTGAATGTTCAAAGGAACTGAAATGGTGAAGTGGACATTCCTTTTTACAAAGCAGGCTCAGAAGGATGCCAAGAAAATCTCTTCCTCGGGTCTGCGCGACAATGTTGAACGGCTGCTCGCCATCATCGCCGACAATCCTTTTCAGAGTCCACCGCCTTACGAAAAACTTCTAGGAGATCTTTCGGGGGCGTTTTCACGGCGTATTAACATTCAGCACCGACTTGTCTATCAAGTTCTCTCAGATACAAAAACTGTGAAAGTCATCCGAATGTGGACCCATTATGAATAGGAAGGGATAGAATATCCAATATCCAACAAGGAATATCCAAGGAAAATGCCGCGTTTCCGATGGTTATTGATCATTCCGCCTGTCCACCGTAGTAGTATTCGCGAAGGTGGATGTTGATGATTGGATATTCAACTAAACGGGCTCAAGGTGGCTGCGGCGGTAGTGGCCAGGCGATGTTCCGGCGATGCGTTTGAACGTGCGGTTGAAATGGCTGTGATCGTAGAAGCCAATAGCGCAGGCGATGTCGACAATCGTCCGGTTCGTTGTTTCCAGCAGGGAACGCGCGGCGGTAATACGGACCCGCTGTAGGTATTCGTATGGGGTGTATCCTAAAATGCGCTGAAAGCGGCGCTCAAATTGACTGATGGAAACGCCAGCAAGGGACGCCATTTTTTTGACTTCAATATTTTCGTTGTAGTGCTGATGGATGTGGGTGACAACCTGTGTAAAGCGTCCAAGCCATTCGGGAGTGTTGCGCAGGCCATCGACCATTCGATGAAAGCCGACTACGCCAATCGGTTTCCCTCGGTTGTTGTACAGCGGGAATTTACTGTGAATCATCAGCCGCTCTGAGTTTTCGGGGGCTGGCGCTATTTCATTGATGACGGGTATCCCTGTGGTCATGACCGCCTGGTCGCCTTTAATATAAAAATCAGCGCGATCCCGTGAAAAAAAATCGTAATCCGTTTTACCGATGGTTTGCAGTTCGTTATCCGCATTGCAGAATTGGCAGGCCCGGTGATTGTTCATCATAAAGCGTCCCTGGCTGTCTTTGATGAAAAAACCGACATCGGGAAGCGTGTCGAGCAGAGACCTAAATGACGATAGATTTTGAATCTGGCCTAAAAACGTGCGTTGAATCATTTTTGCATTCATGCCGATAGTGTACACATTTTTGTTAAAGGTTTACAAGACAAACACACCTGAATACTGTAGCATAAAATTATGTTTTTAAGATTGGATCGTGTTTTTCATGAACACATCAACAATGTGAGGCTGTTAATAAAGGAAATAAAAGATGAGTATAAAATCCGTGAAGCAACTTAAAACCGTTACAACGAATGTCAAGGATCTGGCAGAAGCGGCCCTAAAGCAGGGGAATGGTATTTTGCGGCTCGCACCAAATTGGGTGCCCCGGTCGTTTCTCCACCCAGGGCGTCGTCTCAAATTGCACACAGACGATCTTTATGCGTATGGACTTAAGCGCGGTGGCATTGACGAACGTTGGTTTGCCTCCACGACGGAAGCAGCCAATGAGGGTCGTGGGCCGGATGAGGGCTTGAGCTATGTCGTCTATAAGGGACAGCGTTTCCTGTTGCGCGATGCGGTTGCTGCGCTTGGCGCAAAGGCTGTGGGCAAGGATATCTGGCAGAAGTATCGCCGCTGGCCGGTGTATAGTAAGTTCTTTGATAACATGGGGCCGATTCCGCATCACATGCATCAGAACGCCCAACAGGCGAAAAAGGTGGGCCAGGAAGGCAAGCCGGAGACGTACTATTTTCCACCCCAGCATAATCTGACCGGGAATAATTTCCCCTACACATTTTTCGGATTGATTCCCGGCACTACAAAGGCGCAGGTGCGGAAGTGTCTTGAAAATTGGAATCAGGGCGATAACGGGATGCTTGATCTTTCACAAGCTTATCGCCTGAAGCCGGGCACGGGGTGGTTGGTGCCGCCGTGTGTGTTGCATGCTCCGGGTTCGCTCTGCACGTATGAGCCGCAATGGGGTTCGGATGTGTTTGGCATGTACCAGAGTCTGGTGGAAGGCCGTGAGGTGCCGTGGTCCTTGCTGGTGAAGGATGTGCCGCCGGAGAAGCATCAGGATCTGGATTACTTGGTCGAACAAATTGATTGGAAGCAAAATACAGATCCGAAATTCTTCCAGAATCATCATCTTGAACCGGTGATTGCCGGCGGCTCAGAAGCAGAGGGTTACATCGATAAGTGGATTTGCTATGGACGTGTCAAGGGTTGGCAGTGTGTCACGGCGAAAGAGTTGACCGTACTTCCGGGTGCGCGTTGCACGATTAAAGATGGCGGAGCGTATGGGCTCATTACTGTGCAGGGCAAGGGACGAATCAACGGTCAGCTTCTGAGCAGTCCGAATGTGATCCGTTTCCACGACTTAACCGATGATGAAGTTTTTGTCGTGGATGGTGCGGCGCGTGCCGGCGTGACGTTTGAGAACACTTCCGCGTGTGAACCTATGGTCATGTTGCGTTACTTTGGTCCGGAGGTCAATCCGTCTGCTCCGGATGTGGGAGGCAAGAAATGATCAACACGTTTCCGAAACTGCATAATGCGGCATGGCCGGGCGTGGTCGGGAAGGGCCCCGGCACGCCGGAGCCGCTGATCGACCTGCAAACGATGATTGACTTGACCTCCGCAGCAGAGGTGGGCGGTGTGCGTTTTGATGGGATCGATCTTTTCCTGTGTGCCCCGCACGTGAATATTGATGCCACGGATGCTGAGCTCGTGAGTTTAGCCGGCCGGATACGCGCCAAGGGGCTGGTGATCGGTTCCCTGGTCGCGCCTGTCTGGGGACCGGCGGGTGGCGGCTCCGCTTTTGGTGATGCTGCTGAACGTGATCAATTTGTTCAGCAAGTCCGCAAGGCGTGCCACATCGGCAAACGGTTGCGCGACATGGGCATTCGTCCGGACGGCGTCATCCGCATTGATTCATCAGGATCGGTGGCGGATTGGGCACGCGATCCAAGCGTCCATACCGCACGGATCATTGATACGTTTTCGCGTGCCTGCGACGTAGCCGAGGAATACGGTGAGAAGCTGGCGGCGGAGGGTGAAATCTGTTGGGGCGGCATGCATTCGTGGCGGTCCATGCTCCAGGTGCTGGAAGGGGTCGGACGTCCGGAGCAACTCGGTTTCCAGGCGGATATGGCGCATACGTTGCTTTATATGCTGGGGGTAAACGCGCCGGAAGACCGCTTGGTGCCGGAAGCGTTTGAGTGGCATGACGTGGCGACGTTTCAAGCCGCTTATATGAAGCTCGCGGCGGCGTTGCGTCCATGGACGATCGATTTTCATGTAGCGCAGAATGATGCAACCGTCAAGGGGCAGGGCACGCATGATAAGACAGGCCGGCACTGCTTGCCGGATGATCCGAATGGCAAATTGGATATCGTCTGGGCGGCTGGACAGTGGTTACGCGGCGAGGATGGACAGCCCACACGTGCCGTTCGGCATCTCTGTTGGGACGGCTGTATGTTTACCAACGAAGTCATGATGAAGCCTGAGACGTGGAATAAGATTTTGGCATCGATGATCAACGTGCGTGCTGCGCATGGTTGGTGTGAATAACGTGAAAGGAATTGAGAGGCGATGAAAGTAAAAAAGGTATTAAACGTCGGGATGATCGGGTACGGATTTATGGCGCGGACGCACTCGAATGCGTATCGCAGGGTCGGCAATTTCTTTGATCTGGAGGTCCCGCCGGTTTTAAAGACAGTGTGCGGCTTGGTCGAGGCCGAGGCTCAGGCATTTGCTGAAAAATGGGGGTACGAGTCCTACACGACGGACTGGCGCAAGGTTGTTGCAGACAAAGACATTGATATTATCGAAATCTGTGTGCCCAACAATTGCCATGCGGAGATCGCGATCGCCGCAGCGAAAGCGGGTAAGATCGTTATTTGTGAGAAGCCGTTGGCCTTGAATTCAGAAGAGGCTTTACGCATGACCGAAGCCGTGGAGGCCGCAGGGGTGCCTAATCTTGTTTCGTTTAACTATCGGCGTATTCCTGCAGTGACATTGGCGAAACAGTTGATTGATGAAGGCCGGCTCGGAAAGATTTTTCATTACCGTGCCAATTTCTTGCAAGACTGGACGATTTCGGCGGATGTGCCGCAGGGGGGTATGGCGACGTGGCGGCTGGATGCCAAAGCAGCGGGGTCAGGGGTCACAGGAGATTTGCTCGCGCATTGCATTGATTTGGCACTGTGGCAGAACGGGCCGATTCAGAATCTGACGGCGATGACTGAAACGTTTGTGAAGGCGCGTAAGAATGTAGAGACAGGCAACATCGAACCGGTTAAGATTGATGATGCCTGTATATTCTTCTGTCGTTTTGCCAATGGCTCAATCGGCAATTTTGAGTCGACACGGTATGCCCGTGGACACAAAGCGCTTTTCACATTTGAGATCAACGGCGAACTGGGTTCACTCCGCTGGGATCTCCATGATCTGCATCGGTTGCAGTATTTCAATTATCGCGATGAGGGTATCCTGCGCGGCTGGCGTTCCATCCATGTGAGCGATAACGATCATCCGTATATGAAAAATTGGTGGGTGCCGGGACTTCAGATTGGTTATGAACATTCGTTTGTTCATCAGATTGCTGATTTCTTGCAGGGGTTGGCCAAGGGGCAGCCTGTGAGCCCGACCTTCCGTGAGGCGCTGGCGACACAGCGTATTTGCGATGCCATTCTTGCGTCCGCGAAGAGCGGGCAACAGCAAGAGATCGGGTAGGGGATGAGCGCGGGGACAGAGGGTTTAAAAAAAGGGGGACTTATATGAGCAGGGAAAAACTGTTGATGGCGTTTATTTGTTTGGGAGGGATGACCTTTGCAGAGGAGGTGAATCTTTTCAATAACAAAGACCTGACTGGATGGGAAGGGGCGCCAGGGGTTTGGACGGTCGAGAATGGGGCATTGGTCGCACAGAGCACACCTGAAAAGCCTTGTAAAACAGATACGTATCTAGTTTGGAAGGGCGATACGCCCAGTGACTACGAGTTGTCGGCTGATTTCCGTCTGAGTGCGAAGGGAAATTCCGGAATACAGATTCGGTCGGAAAATCTTCCTCAATGGAAAACGTCGGGGTATCAGGCGGACATGACAGGAGATGGCGGCCTCGTGGGATTTGTTTATCATCATAAACGCGGGCTCATTGCGGGCCGTGGACAGCGGGTGTTTGTGGCACCGAATGGGTCTAAAACCATGGAGAAGATAGCGACTCCGCAAGAGCTGCTCAAGAGTTTTAAACCCGGAGATTGGAACACCTATCGGATCGTTTGCTGCGGTCCGGAAATCACGCTGTATGTGAATAGCGTGATGATGTGTCAGTTTACGGATAAAGACTCCAAGCTCGCCACGACCAATGGTGTGATCGCCCTGCAGATGCATCCTGGCCCGCCCATGAAGATCGAGTTCAAAAACATCATTCTCAAAAAAGAAGTCAAAGGAAAAAACCCATGAAGACCGCACGTATTGGCTCATCCAGTCGCAGGCAGTTTCTGAAGCAGTCATTGGCATCTAGCGGTGCGCTCACCCTTCCGTACATTATTCCAGCTTCAGCATTGGGACTTGATAATACCGTGGCGCCGAGTAATCGGCTTGTCATGGGCGTTATCGGGGTCGGTGGGCGTGGCAGTAGCGACTTGAACTGGATGCTCGGAGAAAAAGATGTTCAGTTCGTCGCGGTGTGCGACGTGCATAAGGGAAAACGCGATAAGGCTAAGGCGGCTGTAGACAGCCGTTATGGCAATACATCTTGCGTTGCTTACCGAGATTTTCGCGACTTGTTAGCTGCGCAGAAAAATACAGATGCCATGCTGATCGCGACAGGCGACCGGTGGCATACGCCAGCCGCAATTTTTTCGATGAAAGCCGGCAAGGATGTGTATTGTGAAAAGCCGGGCATGCGGACGATTGCGGAGGGGCAGGCACTGGTCAAGGTTGCAAAAAGTACCGGCCGGATATTTCAGACGGGTGCACAGCGTGCAAGCGAATCGAATTTTATGTTCAGTGGCGAATTAGCGCGGACAGGTCGTCTCGGAAAGATTCACACGGTGTATGCTCATCTCGGTTATCTCCCGGCGTGGCCACGGATCAATGCGGTATTGCCAGCCGTACCAGAACCGCCGAAGGAGGAATTTGACTGGGATTTATGGCTGGGACCTGCTCCGTTTCGTCCATATAACCCGGCGTTCTTGAAACCTTGGCCTGTTCCAGGCTGGTACACGCAATATGATTTTGCGGCAGGGATCGCGCAATGGGGTTCCCACACGATTCTGCAGTGTCAATTGGATATGGGGCTGGCAGACACCTCTGCGGTGGAATATGAATATCCCGCGAACCTCAAGGGCGAGGGAATGACGATCAAGTTTGCAAACGGTCTTAAACTGGTTGCCCGTTGCGGCGGATGGCATGGGTCGTGCGGGGTTCGTTACGAAGGCGCGGATGGCTGGGTTGCTTGTGCAGACGGCTATGAGAGACCGGAACTTTCTTCGCCGGATTTATTCAAAGATTACAAAAATCTCGTGAACACGTATATCGAACGAACCGGACATCCAAAGAACCATGTGCGTGATTTCTTAGAGAGCGTGAAAACGCGGCGTCCGACCATTACACACGCAGGTGTGGCACATCGCACGATGACAACGAATCTGATTATGGACATTTGTTTGGATCTCAAGCGCAGCCTGAAATGGGATCCAGTGAAAGAAGAGTTCATCGGCGATGATGAGGCGAATCAACTGCGTTCGCGGGTGACGCGTGCGCCGTGGAACGTATGAACACGATAAGAAAGGGGAACAGGGTAATGAAGCTATTCCAATTCATGTTGGGCGTAACAATCGCGTTGACGGTTGGTGCGCAGACCGGCGATGTGAGGAAGACGGTGGCAATAGGCACGGATACGATCAAATTTAAAGTCCATCGCGTGGGGAACTTTCGCAGTGAGGCGTGTGGTGTGGCTGATTTTAATAAAGATGGTAAACTCGACATCGTGGCGGGGGAATATCTTTATTTGGCACCAGACTGGAAGGCGATTAAAATTCGTACGATAGGGGGCGCTGTAAATGAAAACGGCAAGGGATATCGCCACGACTTTGCTAATATCTCGTTAGATGTTGATTTAGATGGGTTGCCAGATGTGGTCAGCGTCGATTGGTTTAGCAAACAGGCGGTCTGGTTTAAAAATGTTGGTAGTACGGGCGGGGAATGGCCGATGCGTATTATTCATCAAAACGGGAACTTTGAAGCCGCTGATATTTTTGACCTCGAAGGTAAGGGCCGGACGACAGCGATTGTGCCGTTTGTACAGCAATCGATTTGGTGTGAAGTTGGTACGAATGTTAATGGTCAGGCCACGTGGCTTACGCATCTCGTTTCAGAAAAGAAAATGCAATTTGGTGCAGGCGTAGGGGATATCAATGGTGATGGTCGACCGGACTTGATTCGCCCAAATGCATGGTTTGAAGCGCCAGTAGATGTGCGTCATGGCAACTGGATTGAGCATCCGCTTGCTTTGGGGTCGGCGAATGGTAAAGTCACGCATACTGCGCAAATACTGGTGTATGATGTGAATGGGGATGGGTTAGCTGATATCATTACCAGCAGTGCACATGGGTTCGGAATCTTTTGGTATGAACAGAGTCGTGATAATGGACAAATCAGTTTTAAACAGCACTTAATTGACAATACATGGTCGCAGGCACATAGTCTCGCGCTTGGCGATCTGGATGGTGACGGGGTGTTGGAATTAGTGACCGGCAAGAGGTTTCAAGCGCACAACGGTAATGACCCACAGGAAGATCAGCCACTGGGCGTGTATTATTATAAACTTCATCGTAAGCCCAATCTTCCCACGACCTTTAGTAAGCACATTGTTTCTTATAACGAAGGTATAGGTTCTGGCATGAACATCTGCTTAGCAGACATTAATGCTGACGGGAAACTTGATATTGTCGTTACTGGAAAATGGGGAGGCCCTGTTTGGTTTGAAAACAGAGGCATGTGATTTTGTATACAGGGTGACGTTATTGAAAATACAAAAAAAGGCAGAATAAATATGCATGTATCAGATAATAAGAAGACGAAGAAGGGTGTCGTCTTAAACCGGCGTCAGTTTTTAAAACAGGCAACCGCGGTCAGTGGCGCTGTAGCCGCGCCATGGATTATACCCTCGTCGGCACTGGGACGCGACGGGACCATCGCGCCAAGTGAGCGGATCGTATTGGGCGGCATCGGACTGGGCCCGCGTGGCAAGTACGATCTTTCGGCCATGCTTCCGGAGAAGGATGTGCAGTTCGTCGCGATCTGTGATGTCCAGCGCTCCAGGCGCGAGGATATTAAGCGGATGGCGGACGGACACTATAAGAACACGGACTGCGTGATGTATCGCGATATGTTTGAGCTGTTAGCCCGTCCGGATATCGATGCCGTGCTCATTGCCACGGGCGACCACTGGCATGCGCTGGCAGCTTTGCTGGCCGCCAAGGCTGGCAAGGATGTCTATTGCGAGAAACCCTGCGGCATGACCATGGGTGAAATACAAGCGCTCTCGGATGGGATACATCGTTATGGTCGTATCTTCCAGGCTGGCACACAACGCCGTAGTCAATCCAACTTTCGGTATGCTGTGCAGATGGCGCACAATGGTTGGCTGGGTCAGTTGAAGACCCTGCATGCTTCAGTCTATGTGCCCAAGAAATCATATACCTGGCTTCCCGGTGAACCCGAACCCGCGAAAGAGGAGTGTGATTGGGATCGGTGGCTGGGTCCTGTGCCGTGGCGTCCCTATAACAAGCGTTATGTCCAAGGCGGCTGGCGCGGACACCACGATCTCGAAGCAGGTGGAAACTTCTTGGACTGGGGTGCGCATACGCTCGATCTCTGCCAGTGGGCGAACCAGTCAGACCACACCACGCCACTGGAGTTTGAGTCCACCCAGAATGAGGCGATCTGTACCTACGCGAACGGCGTCAAGGTTGTGTGCGACTATCTGCCGACAGCTTTCGGAAACCGCGATCCGCAGTACCGGACTTCAACAGGGACCTGTCCTGTGCGCTTTGAAGGAGACCAAGGGTGGGTTGAGACAGGCGATAGCGGAGAGGTCGTCCTTTCAGAAAACTTAATGAAGATCCGCAAGAAACTATTCCCTAAAATTGGGACCAACCCAGGCTCGCATGGCCGGAACTTCTTGGACTGCGTCAAGTCGCGCGCCAAAACAGTCGCAAATGAGGATGTCATGCGCAAGTCGCATCTGGCCTGTTTTGCGGCGCAGCTCTCGTGGCAGTTAGGACGCAAGCTAACCTTTGATCCCGTAAAAGAGGAATTTGTCAATGACGACGAGGCCAACCGCATGCGGAGCCGCGCCAGCCGTGAACCGTGGAGTTTTAACATTTAAGGAGATTGTATGAGATTTGATTATCAACATCGAACAACAGGTATTGCCCTTCTATTTTTACTCATGGCCGCACTGACGTGTGTCGCCGGAGGGGATGCTGAGAAAACCAAGAAATTGATCGAGGTCCTGAAGTCGGATGCCGATGTCTTCAGCAAGGCGCGTGCTTGTCAGCAGGCTGGCGAGTTTGGAACTGCCGAAGCGGTTCCTGCCTTATCCGCGCTGCTAAGCGATGAGAAGCTTGCGGCTTATGCGCGGAGCGGACTTGAAAACATTCCTGATCCCGCGGCATCGGCTGCGTTGCGCACTGCACTGGGTTTGCTGGAAGGCGCGAGGCTGGCTGGGGTGGTCACTTCGCTGGGTGTTCTGCGTGATGCGCAGGCGGTGGAGGCGTTGCAAAAACTGGCTACAGACCCTGCAAAAGGGGTTGTCAAAGAGGCGTTGTTCTCCTTGGGCAGAATTGCCGATGCCGCCAGCATGGAGACGTTGCGCTCTATGCTGCGCTCAGGTCCGGAGACATCACGTTCTGATGCGGCTTCTGCATGTCTGCTGGCTGCAGAGCGGCAATGGAAGCTTGGCCAAACCGAATGTGCAAAGGCGTTGTACGATGAGGTACGTGTGGCGAAAGTGCCAGCATCGTATCGGAGCGGCGCGACGCGTGGCGCGATCTTGATGCGCAAGGAACAGGGCCTTGCATTTTTGATCGAGCAGGTCAAGTCCGCTGACCCCGTCGCGCAGCAGGCAGCCTGTCAGACCGCGCGCGAGTTTCCAGTGAAGACCGTGACGGCTGCGCTTGTTGCTGCATTGAACAGCGCGAGCACGCATGAGCAAGTCTGCCTGCGGGCTGCGATGGATGTGGTCTCCTTCACGCCCTTGTTCAATGGCAAGACCTTTTTTGGCTGGGAAGGCGACACGACCAACAGTTTCCACATTGCTGAAGGTTCAATCGTGGGAGGTAATCTTCAAAATAAAATTCCGCGTAACGAGTTTTTGGCGACGACCCGCTTCTTCACCAACTTCATCCTGCGCGCAGAGTGCAAGATACTAGGACCGTGCAATGCTGGCATCCAGTTCCGAACGCAGCGGATTCCAAACCACCATGAGGTCAAAGGTTTTCAGGCCGACATGTCCGTGGGCAAGGATGGCGGATATTGGGGCAAGCTTTACGATGAATCGCGGCGCAATCGCATCTTGGGCGTGAGCGAAAACAGGGCGCAGATGATCGAGCGTCTCAAGGCTGACGATTGGAATCAGTATGAGATTCGTTGCGAAGGGCCACGGATCCAGCTCTTCGTCAACGGTGTGCGCACACTCGACTACACCGAGACCGATTCCGCGATTCCGCAGTTCGGCATCATCGCGGTGCAGATCCATGCAGGTCTGCCGAGCGAGGCGTGGTACCGGAATATTTCGATTGCTGAATTACCGTGATGAGTCATAATTTTATAAAAATACAAAGGGGGGAGAACAGGATGAATATGCACGTATCAGATAAAAAGCAAGCAGGGAAAGGC
>JBAXOG010000112.1:0-16263 GCA_037133395.1 bacterium
AGAAGAGCCAATAGAAATAGGTATTTTCAGAAAGAATAAGCGCTTACACCAGCCCGGAAAATGTGTCTTCATCTAGGAGACAACAGCGAATAGCGTAGAACAATTATCACTGCCATCCCATAGGAATGGCAAGGCTATAGCAGTTTAGGCTGTAGGCTATTAGGTGAAACGCTGAGTAACAAAACCTAAATTTCAACACAAATTCAACATGGGCACAATTGAAAATTCAGGAGTTTCCTAACAGTCTAACAGCCTATAGCCTAAAAACCTGCGTCCTATGGGACGCTACTGAACAATTATCTAACACATTTCAAATAAAGGTGTTACAACTCCTCCATCCTACCTCCTCCCTCCTACCTCGGGTGTTGATTCAACAAAGTTGAATCGCACCCGTGCAGTTTGGTGCATCTACGATTCGGTTCAGAAACTGGGCGTATAGGTGTCCTGTACAGCGAAGCCGGGGTGTCTATGACTGGTCCGGCAGTTGCCGGACCAGTGTACAGGCGAGGACGCCTATACGCCCAGCCTATCTGCCTATGCGCCCAATCACAGATGCGTCATCGGCGTATCAAATATCCTCAGGTCGGATAGTAACCCAGAGTAATTTTCGCCGACGGAAAGATGCGTGCCGATCAGTGTGGCATTGTCCAACGCCTGTTCTGCTACGAGCTTCCCATTCAGATAGAGGGTGGCGTTGTTCGAGGACACCGAGGCCATAATCTGGCTCCAGGCGTTCAGCGGCGGCGCGACAGCGATCAGTGTTGTCCCAGCCACCTGCCAAGTAAGCGCGCCCTTGCTGCCCAGTGATAACTTGTAGCCGGTGGCGGGATTGGTCCCGACGGAACGGCGGACAAGCGTGCCGGAAAATTTATCGGGCTTAATCCACAGGCTGACGGTGCTGGCAATGCCCAGGCTGTGCTGGCCCGTGAGCGCCAGCCCTTCGGCCCCCTTGTTAATTTTGAGCACGCGACCGCGCGGAGCATCCTCGACCACCTCCGCCTTTGTAACCCCGGGCTTCTTCGCATCCGGCAGGACCAGCGCCATTCCGTTCGTTCCGGAGATGCGGCCATCGGCAAGCCGGTCGCCGGAAATGATGGTAAGGCATCCACGCGGTGTTGGTCCAGCTAGGACTGCTTCACCGGCGAGGTAACCAGCCGCAGCCAGAAAACGGTCAACCGTACGCATGACCGCGAGGAACTCGGAGCCGGTGGAACGATAGCCCAACAGGATGAAGGCATGCGACGCGCCCGGTAAGGTGCTCAGTTCGCTCCGTATGCCCGCCTTCTGCATTCGTTTCTGAAGATCAGAGGAATGGGCTGGCGCGACGACACCATCCGCCAACCCATGCAACAGCAGGGATGGAGCCGATGATGACGTGACGTTCCACAGCGGAGAAATAGCCTTGGCCCGCGCTTCGCGGCTCAGCGGCTTATCGCCTTCCCAAGCTCGCGGAGTCTCTGGAACATAATCGAGCCACTTGGGGTCCAGGAGATCGGTGATGGGGTTACACGGGATGGTCAGGTTGGCCATGGCGCTCACCGATTTATCTTCCCCCGGTTCGTCGAAACGGTCGATGGTTCCCAGGCAGGCTGCCAGATGTCCTCCTGCGGAATCCCCGATGACCGCAATGCGTTTCGGATCAATGCCCAACCGCTCTGCATTCTGTCGCAAGTAACGCACGGCAGACCGACAATCCGCATAGAGTTCAAACAGGCTCGGCCCCTTCTCAAAAGCCGCTTTGTCTTTTGCTGGACGCAGCACGTGGCGATAACTGATAGTCACGCCTACAGCGCCGCGGGCTGAAAAATAACGCGCGTGAGGCACCAAGATGCCTCCGTCCCACGTCTGCCAATCCCCTCCGCGCCAGCCCGACCAAGCACCCCCATGAATACACACGACAGCAGGTCGCAGCTCCTTAATCGATAGACGATCCTTAGGCAAAAAGAGCGCCATCGGAAGATCCAGTCCGTCTACCCGCTTGTAGGTCACTCGCTGATCCGGCTGCCAACGATCATCATCCAGTCCGTCAGGGTCGATGCAGACGTTGTTATGAATCATAAACGTTTGCTTCACAATATCCGCCGTCTTCACCTTGGGATCAACAGCTCGTCCCCATTGCCAGGCGCCGACCGTCACTTCAACCGGGAAACGCGTGCGTGGCGGGATAGACGTGAAGAGAAGCTTTCCGTCCTTCACGACCGCCGGACCTGCGATCACGAAAAACTCGACTGGCAAACCTGCATCGGATTGCGCCACAAGCGGAATGTTAACCGTACCCGCCTTAACATCGTTGATTTTCTCAAAGATGATCTTCTGGGGTTGACCCTCGCGATTATTCATTTGCCGAAGATCGATGCGCATGGGCTGTACCACACCACGAAGCGTATCCGTGCCCGCTTGGCGCAGCGCCACATAGGTGGTCCCTCCGTTGAGACACGTGCGGTCGAGCACGATACGCAACCTGCCGTGACCCAGCGATGCGACGGGACCGCAGAGCCATTCCAATTCAGGTGTCCCAGACGCTTTCCCAAGTTTTTCGCCAGCGCATGCGAAACCCTCCGGAATGCGCTCCAGCAACGTGCCGCGCACCGTAAAGGTGATACCATCCGACTCCATCGTCATTGTCTTCAAGTTCAGATCTGCTATTCCGTTGAACGCACACGGCAGCACGTTCCCTTTGTCATCCACAAATGCCGGAAACTGCGTCTCAGCCTTCCAATTGATCGCCGCAAAGGCCTGCGCTGCCTCTGCGCTTGCGCGATCAAAATACCACGGGAGCGCCGCGTGAGTCGCCGCAGGTCGGATGGACTGTCCTTCATGGCCGGGTACCGGAAGATCAGCATAAAAACCACTCTTCATCTTGACTGACTTGAGTGTCGGACTGCCGTCATCGGAACATCGCGCCTTGGCCACGAGATCGATATAGCGTGCGAAATACTGTACCAACGGCTCCGAGCAATCGAAGTGTCCGCTGTGTCCGTCGATGATATAACTGAACGGCCAATCCGGGTATTTCCGCCGCTGCTCCAGAATACCGTCGTAAGCTTTTCCAATGTTATTCCAGTTCGTACGAATATCGCTCTTGTCCTGTCCCCATTCCTGCGCGGTGCCGTATGTCACGAGCGCAGGTACCTGACGATTCTTCGGCGGCAGATGGTTGTTCTTGACCCAGATTCCGGCGAGGCAGCGCTGTGGCATGGCCTCGACCAGCGCATCCACCATCAGCAAATGTCCAGACTCTCCCATCGGCAACCAGGGCGCCGTCGCGACTTCCTCATAACCAGATGATGTTGCAAGTCCGTCGAGCAGTTTTTGCAAGAAACCTGCAATGGTGGCGTGCTCTTCGGCCATCTTCTTTTGGCCGGGCTTCTGTCTGGCAAAATTCATAAATGTGGGCGTGCACCAGACAATGCCAAGATCATTGGACGCACAGACCGCACGAATGACAGGATGTCCCACAAGCCGATGCTCCGGCACATTGGCACAGAGAATCAGCAACCCTCGGACACGTTTACAGCTCTCAGGAATCCAGAGATATGCGGTTGCAGTGTTCGTGGAACCATCGCTCCAGGCCGTGCAGGTTGCGCTCTGCATAAACTGAAAGACCTGATTCACTGGCGAAGGTTGTGCAGTATCGGCAATGATCGAGCCTGTCAGCAACAGGGCTACCCAAAGGATCGCTGCACACGGCCCTGCACATTTATTTGTCTTCCTCATGGTTTTTTGACTCCCTCAATCGTGTAGATCTGACTGGCCTCTGCTGACGACAATGCCTTGTTGTAAATCCTTAAAGAGCGCAGTAACCCTTTGTATCCCATCAACATGTCCAAGGAATCAGAGTGGAGTTGCGCCGCGAATTTTTGTCGACTGACTTCAACTCCGTCAACATGGATCGCTGTTTCATCCCCGTTCCACGTGAAGACCAGATGTTGCCATTCATTGGACTTGCAGATACCCGCTCGGCCGCCTCCCCGAATTGTATAACCTTTGCCAAAGTAACCTGCGCCAAGAATCTGATGATACTTGCCGTCAGTCAAAAGCGTGACGCCCGGCGCCTCCATCTTGAGCCATAGCGAAACGCTCAGCGCGTTGTCGACCATACCCAAATTGACCAGTTGGAGTCCCATCTTGGCGCCCGACAAGTACAGGGCCGGACCGCTGGCATCGCTCATCGAGGAGGCTCCAGCAATGCGGGCAACTACCTTACCGCATACAGGCGGTGCAAGCTCCTTGCCAATCGTCTTAAAGTCCCAATACCCTAGTAACGCGGCCTGAGGAAGGCTCACCCGTTCACAGCGCACCGACGTAATAGCAGTCACCGGCTTTCCCTCCTTGAATGCGAGAGCCATAAGCGTGACGGAGTGATCAATATCAATAGGCTTTTCAAATGTCGGTGACGTGGCAGTCGGTATTTTTCCATCTAAGGTGTAACGAATCTCCAGTTTGCCCGCCGCAGGTGGAACGTTCATTGTAAAGCGTGTCGGTTTGAATATCTCATAGAGTCTCTGCGCTGCTGGTTCCCCTTCGGGAATGATCCCCACGCGCACCGGGCGATAGAGACCCGATGCCGTCAGGCGCACTTCATTTGTCGCGTTCGGATAGTATACCATGAAATCGGAACGGCTCGAACCCAAGCGCAATGAAATTGGATGATATCCCGTTTTAAGAAAAACCTTTCGCAGAGGATTGCGCCCTGGCACGCCCCGCTGGACAACTACTTCGCTTCCAATCCGAATCTGATTCCGGTCATAACTGTCAAACGTGCGCGCCGGAGCGTCAAACGTATAAATGCCATCAATTGGCGCGAAGAAATATCCGTTATAGACATTGACCACACTCCCGTTTGCATTGGGTGCGATATCGGATCTGTTTTCGGTTGCGAAAGGTTTCAGACCGTCAATGTCGAGATAGTCATTATCGCGGTCCTTGTCCTTCCGGTCATAACAGGCGAGTTCAAGACCCGGCTCAACCAAGAGGGATACAGGGTCATGCTGAGCAATCTTGATCGGGGATGAACAGGCTTCACGTCCTGCATCGCACAACAATTGGCTGGCTTCGATCTCTTGCTCATTACCGCCATTGATTTTGAACGTGACCTTAAACGGCATAGGATCGTCCATATTGATTTTCCAGAAAATCGGATCGCACACCGTGAGGGCGATCGCATGCCAGCCAGCCGCGAGCGCGACTTCCCCTCGGCGCACCTTTTGATTCTGATGATATTGCCCAATTTCCTCAATGGCTGTTTGCTTTCCAATATCCAACGTAACGGGTCCACACGAGTCTATTGCAAACTCATAGATGCCGTCAGCCGGAGCTTTAAAATATCCGGTAAACGCGAAAAATGCTTTGCGCTGTTCACGCTGGGGCGCGGAAGGAGTTAAATGTGGCAACTGGAATGTGTCGACCCGATGGACGCTGACCGCCTTCTCGTCACTCAGCTTGGGCAACATGCTTTTACTGGCATCGAAAAAGCCCTTGTCGTTGTAAGGCACAGTCAACACTTCATAGACCTTCAACAAAAGTCCATTTGTTGTGTTTGCTGTCTTCATTGTCTGGTTGGGCTCACGTATCACACTACAGAAATTCGCAGCCACGATTTCGCTTAAATCAGGACCAAAGGACCAGTCACGCACAAACGTCCGGGCGCGTAGTTGTGCAGACGCAGTAATCGTGATCGGAGCGAGATAACAGGTGGATTCACGACTGGGCTCGCTCCCATCGAGTGTATATCGAATCTCCGTACCCAGTTGCGGTTGTGGGAACGTGACCACTGTCGGCTGATCAACAAGCAGCTCGGGAATACGCTTCGCATACCGTGTATAGCGGTCTGAATAAGTGTCGAACGTACGACCCCGAACCTGCATGATCGGACGAGGCGGCCTTGCCTGACTGGAAGTGATGATCTTGCCATCGCGCGCTTGCGCAAACACGGTACGATCCCCGTCTGTTTTACTGAGACGATAGAGATCCTTCTGTCCTGGAAAATCAACCACAAGTTCCGTGTTTAAACGATTCCATGTGGTCGTGGGCAACGGATCACCTTGCTTGTGCGGATAGACGAGAATACGGAATTCCGGCGAAACAGAAATCGAGGGAACGGAAATCTTATTGAAGGCTTGATACCGTTCGAAACGTGGCATCGGCATGCCATACTCAGACTGTCGCTGGAGCACACGGACCAAGAGCAGCGGATCACCTTTCTTGGGTTGATAACTGAGCTCGGGAACTCCTGAATACAATAAGCCGGCCTTGCGCGGCGTATCAATCTTTCCGAAAAGCATCTCGCACATCACTGGCGCTGCAACACCATCTCCTGTTCCAACGATACGACTGCTGAACATCTCAACGTCCCCGGGAAGCGTCATGTTCCATTCATAAAGATGCCTCTGCCCATCTTTGAGAAGATCATCAAAGAACAGGATATAGGGATACTTTCCACGCGCCAGATGCAGTGTGCGGAAAGCATTCTGCAGAGGATTCCAACTCCGATAGTTTTCGGTGACACGTGTCTCGCCATTCCATGTTCCATAATCGGTATGCGCATAGCCATCATGGAACTTTACCACCACATCATGGAAGGGAAGTTGCAGGTCGCGCGCAGCGCGGAAATTTCCCTCATCCCAGCCTTTGAAGCGAGCCGTAGCAACCTCAGGAGCGAGGAAGGGATGCACCTGTGCACTCTTCACGTAGGTATAGGCATCGCGATAATCAACAACGGCTGTTGCGGCGAGTGGCGCGTCCACGACACCCAGCCACGTACTACTCACTGGCGGCCATAATCCGCCCTTGCCATCAATGGAAACCATGTTCTGGTTTGCAGAGACCTTGTTGAACAGCATCGAGAGATCTGCGGCCCAATTCACGCCGTCCTTCCAGATCAGGAAGCGTCCTTGTTCAGGACCTTCGTGGCCATTGTAAATGAAATCTTGTTTGCCAAAGATACTGACGTGCAGATCGTCCTTACGCCAAGAGTTGTGGGCCTCCATATAGCCCCGCTGAGGACAGCTCCAGGTCAGCGGCGCGTTCAAAGCATTGAGTCGCGCCTGGTCTTCACAGGAATAAGGTTTCCCAGTAGCGTCAACCATGCCGTCATCGGCGAGGAAGAGCTGGACATCTGATGTACATCCCACGGTGTCGATGGCCTTTGCCGGCGTGTCGTCGTCAAGATGGTGCGTGGCCAGCGAAGCCTTGTAGAGGAAGTCGATCATCGGATCAGCCGGATAAAAATAGTGCATAAGGAAGTTGACGTGAAAAGCGGAATTACGCATCTCCTCTCGGATACGCCAGCCGCCGTTCTGCCAACGCGCAGCTTGAAGCTGGTACTGCATTTTCGCCCGCAGATGGCTATGTTTGAGCAGATCACGTTCGCGGCGCGCCACAGCCAGATAGACCGGCGTGTTGAGCCATCCCTTAATCGTCTCATAGCACATCCCCGAGGGTGAGAAGTAATAGGTCAACAGTGCGCGAACTTTATGTGCGGCAAGCGCAAACGTCTGGGGATCATATCCCTCTTCGCCTTCTATCAAAAGCATCGGTGGAACAAGTTCGCCCATGCCGAAGCTGAGATGATTGTTGATCATGAAGTGGTCGGGTACCTCCATGAAATTGGTTGATTTCTTAGCCGTCATCTGGGCAATAATCCGCCTGATCTGACTGCGCTGTTCCGGGGTGAGCCACTGATAGAGATAGTCATACGCAAAAAACTGATTGATAGTCACCGCGTCAGCATCCGGACTTTTTTCGCCATCCAGGGTTCCTCGAAGCGCCCACAAATTGTCCTTCTCTAATCCCTTACGACGCTGAATATTCGCAACCTTGGGCTCGATCTCGCCAGCTTTTTCCGCGAGTTTGGCAGCAAGTTCCTTGCCCAATGCCTCATCTTGAGTCACCAACGCATAGAAGGGGGTTTTCGCTTTGGTTTCAATTGTCCACAGTTTACGAAAGGCAAGCGGCGCTTTATCCCCCAGCGCAACTTTTTTGCGGATCAGGTCAATATCTTGGGGACTGAAGAAGACACGGGGATGCACACCAGGAGGCGGTACGGCCGACAGACGCTCCTCGGCGAAGCCCGGGCCCGCGTAATCGACAGGCACCTGCGGTGAAGGCGGCGCAAAATTACCTTTTAACGCCTCTGCGGCGGGCAAGGTGACTCGGGCCTGCCACGTGCTGTGCTTGTAGTATTCCCTCGAATCAATGCCACCAAAAGCAATCGTCGCAATTGAAACAAAACCCGCAAAAAAAATTGCAGGCTGCAAAAGAGTGTCACTCGTTTTATTTAAGGTTTTTTTCATGGCAGTTTATTTCGTTTAATTGAGCAGAAGATGAAATACGCGAAGCGCGGTGCGGGTGGCCTTGGGGTTGTGGCCGGCGACGATTCGCACCTTGGCGGTGTGATGGCCGTCTTTCAGTTGGTCATCGAGAATTACCGCCCACGGCAGATGTAGGCTGCCGCTCCATGGCGTGTAAGTGTCGATGGTGCGGTAGGGAGCCCCATCCATACTGAATTCGATTTGCCCGGCATCCGGTCCGGACGCGACAAACAGCCCAGCACCGGTACCATCGAAACTGAACTCGAACTCCGCACCGACCTCAGTACCGACCAACGCAGGCACGTTCACAAAACCGGAGCGCGCCGGTTTCATGTCCGTCGGCTTCCATGCTTTTTCCAATGTGAACCCTTTGATGATGTGCGCCTCAGCGATGTTGCCGAAGCGTCCGCGGCAATAGCTCTGCGAATCAACAGGTGCCGGTAGCGAATGCGGTTTTGCGACAGTGGCGAACGGTTGGGAAAACGCGGCATTCAACATGCGAGCCATGCTGTTGGCGTAGAGTTTGTGCCCAAACGGCGACGGGTGCAGATTCTTGAAATCATCCTTCCAATTAAACTCGCCGGCATTGATCCGATCGGTGACTTCATTTGCAAGGTTCAGCGTCACGTTTCGATAGGCTTCGGCTACTTTTTCGTGTTGGGCAATGGACACTGGCGTTTTGCCGCTGTTGTAGTCGTCCATGTGCGGAGGCATGACAAAGTGCATCTGGATAATATCGGTTAGCGGGCTGACCATCCGCACGTGCCGAACAACGCCCTCCATGCCGCGCAACATGTGATTAGGGTCTGTTGTGTTCGAGGTATCATTCACCGCCGCCTCGACAAACAGCAAATCAACCGGCCCCTTTGACAACACATCGCGCTCCAACCGGAATGCATGCGGCACGGAGCCGAGCGAACCGATCCCCGCTCCGATGAACTCAAACTTTGTCTGAGGGAATTTCTCCTGAAAATACTTCATCATCAGGTCGCGCCAACCACCCCCGGCCGTGATCGAGCCGCCGAGAAACGCAATGCGCCCGGTTTTCTCATGCTCAAACTTCAGCCGGCAGTTTGCAAGACCATCGCGCAGTTCAAAATATTCATGTCCCTTCGGCAGGACATTCGGATCGTATCGCGGTTGCGAATGAGCGGTCGAGGTGATCAGGAGTAATGTGGTCAGGAGAAAGAGTGTGTTTTTCATGGTTGATATTTCGATTGTTTTGTGTTGAATTACTGTTTGAGAATTGAAACCCCATCTCGTTTGATCTCGACTTGCGTCCGGCCAGCGTCATTGTTGGTGAAGATCATTTCATCGGACTGTCCCTCACACTTGACCGTCGCAGTCTGCTTGTCTCCGTCATAAGAGACTCTCGGCAGCGGCTCGCCCATACGGAAGGGGAGGAGGATCACGCGATAGTTTACGTGCTGTGCGGTTTGTGCAATGGCGATCCGTTGATAGAATGTCTCTTTGCCGTACCGGTCGTTGCCGCACGGTTCCTGGCTCACCTTCATCAGCGGTTCAGCACCCAGTTTCTTCATACCGAGTGCACAGACCAACAGTAGCGGTTCGCCTTGCTCAGGCTTGATGATCGATCGGACAGCGGGATAGGTTGAAAGCTCTTCACGCTTTGCCAGGATCATTTGGTTTTCTGCCAGTCCCGAATATTCCGCCTGCCAGACACCTCCGCCCACCATGGCTGTCCACTGATAGAGATGATTCTTTCCGTCTTTCTTGAGGTCATCAATGACGAGCCCGTACGGATGTTCACCTCGTGCCAGTGCACTTGACCGAAATACATATTGCATCGGATTATAGGGCGCGCGGCAGGTCGGGATGTAATTGCAGTAAAGCGGCATCCACCATGGACGTAATTTATAGCGCGCGGTACCTGCAAAGATTTTCAGGATCTCGGGCGAGGGATCGACCTCCCATCCCGTATCAATGCCTTCGCCCGTCCAATCCTGCGCGGGCTGCGTACACCAGCGATAGCTGTAGGCGTAGGTCAAATCTGCACTGGCAACTGAGCCTTCTTTCCCAGTCTTCATGCCCAGGTAAACACCAGCCGCATTATAGCCGTTGACAAAGATACCCTTGTGAACCACCTGGCCTGTAACAGATGCGGCGGAGGCCAAGGAGGTTCCTTGCGCCATGTATTTTCGTTCGCCGCGCTCGAGGGACTCTGCCTCGGATCTGCCATCCACGAGTACCTGATTGTGCAGCTTGCCCATGTAGTTCTGACTCTGGCTGCTCTCCGTGAACCAGTCCACGCCCAGACCAGAGAAGTGGAACATCCCTGCGTCAGCATGATGATGCCCGGCGCCTAAGTAGTGGTTCGGCCGTACTTGCAGGCAGAGCCAAGTGGCATTGGTCGAACGGTCACTATAACTCGAGGCGATACCTTGCCCCGGCGCATTGAAGTCGAGAGGCAGGGCCAACTCCGCACGCGTAACAGAAGCATAATCCGTATCATAAATCACGCTTCTGACAAAGCCGGGATAGGTCGGACTTGGTAAACGGCGACGGCGCTCTTTCGCGACGTCCTGCGCATACGTCTCTGGATTGAATTCCAGTGACCAGGCATTATCATCCGCGTTGTCGGACAGGAGCTGCGTCAACAGGTAATCCGAGCAACGCTGCTTCGGATAAAACGCCTTGAAGGCATCGACCAGGCACGGACTCAATTTCTGCCGGCTGTGCGGCGCATACTGCGTACCGCTGTTGACCACTACTTTTCCGCTCGGAGAGGTCATTTGAATCTGTCCAGCAAGGAGGCTACGCCAATGCGGATGGCCGAAGAGATTTTCGCCGCGCCGTGCGAGCGCAACCATGGAGTGAAGAATGAACTGGAAGCTACCCGGAGTTTTACCGTTACTCTCAAAGACGACGCCAGACGCATCAATGCCCCACTCGCAGAAGGCGCGTACCGTGGCCCTGTTTTCGTCGTGCGCTTCGCGGTCAAAGCCCTCTTGCCCTTCAATCGCCAACAGGGCAATATAATGCGGCAAGTCCCAGCCAACCCAGTTCACATCCCGGAAACGAATCGGTGCATCTTGTCCATACGCACGCTTGCCATACGTGGCTTTCGCGATGATGCGGTACATGTCCTTCTTCTGTGCGGCATCCATCCATTTTGCACAGAAATCGAAGCCAAGCCCGAGATTCATGTGTGCCACAGTTCCATGCATACCGCGCCAGTGCGTGGTGCTGCCATTGCCGTTCATCGCGAACAAGGAGCCGTCGCCTTGAATCGCTGAACTTCCGAATTCTGAATCGCTGGTGCTGTTCCAAGCGTCGACGAAGGGCTCGCGCAAACGATAATAATTAACAAAAGCATTCGCCACCTTCCTGCCCAGTCCGTCATCGCCCTTGATCAAGGCATAGAGTCCCATCGAGGTCAAACATTCCGGGATGTAAGAGACATGCGAGTTTTGAATGCCAGGTTTGTATTTGGCAAATTGATTTTCAGCGAACAGCGCATGCGTTGTGCGAAATTCGGCGATATCGCCGGAGGCCAGTTTCTCAAAGAGTTTGCCGTCGTCCGCAGTCGGATTCCACCAGGACTTTTTGAACAGCACCTCCATCTCTATGAGCGATTTCTTGCCAAGCACCTGGGATTCAATCCGCTTGGCGAAGATCGGCACATCTTCTGGACTGAAGAGAATACGCGGATAGACACCAGGGGGCGGCACCTTCGACCCCAGCATCTTTGCGTTAAAGCCGGTCTCGTCAAATTTCGATTTTGGCGTGGTCTCCCATTTTGTTGCAGGACCGTTCAAGATGGCAAGCTGTTCAGGTGTCGCCTTCACATGCTCAGTGAATACACCCTGCTGTTTCATCGTCGCGATATATTCAGGGGGCAACGAGGCATCCGCATATTTTTCAGGCGTGTCAAACTGCGTAATCAACGCATCCAGCTTCTCCTTCGCCATCTCGAAAGAGAAAAGCTTTTCGCCGATCACAACAAGACCACGCGGGGAGCAGGAAAGAATCCGCCCTTTTTCACGGACAGCGCGGTTCAAGGAGACCCATGGGCCCGGCTCGCCTTTGAAGGAACGCCCCTTGATCGTATAGACCCACTTGGTCTTGAGATAGTCAGGCGCAACATCGAACGACACGGAAGGTGCCAGAACTGCATCCACAAAACTTTTTGGCACATAGACATCCCCGTCTGCACGGCGCTCCGCTTCAGCATGCCAATCCACTTCGTCCAGCCGCACCTTGTGTCCCTTCACGTAGGCATAACGGCTTCCAACAAAGACGACCGTGTAGTCCTTGATTAACGCAAGACTCATGGTCTGCGCAGAGCGTGTGTACGGCAGGCCCTGATCCTGTGGTGGTGGCGCCAAGGGAGCTGCCGCGTTTGCGTTCGCATTCGTCTGTTGTGGCGCTGCCCACGTCTGAAGTGCAATCATCCCTGTGATCGCCAGAATCGAAAGATTATTGATTTTGTTCATAGTCATCCCTTGTTCGTGTTTAATGGTTCGTAAAAAAATATTTTTTGTGTTCAGCATGAGAAAGCGTTTTCTATTTGTCGGATAGCACGGGTAGCGCGGACAGCTCGATATGAAGACAATAACGTCTCCTCAAACTTTAGAACTTTAGCACTCTCGCACTTTAGAACTTCCCCTCTCACTCAACCCTCCATGCTGCATTTGTGATTGCTTCCGCGATCGGTTGTGTGACATCCTCAAAAGTGTTCCGGCTCAGAACAGCCCCTGCCACATTTGCACCGAGCTGGATGCCGACAGCACTGTGTTCGATACGGTTGCCATCGATGATGATGTCGCAAAAACGTGGACCTCCTGGACGCGGACCCGGTGCTTTTTCGCTGCTCCAGGGCTGGACGACCAGTCGCTGATTATAGCTCAGCGTGTTGCCGCGCAAGATATGCCCGCGTGTGGTCGGCAACACACGCCCGATCACTTCGTCGGCAAATAGGGGAATCTTCCGATCCGGATATTGAAAGGCCTGCCCTTTGGTAATCCGCAGACGATCCGAGGTCAATCCAGTATAGCCGAAGGGCGCTCGCTTTTCCAGGTTCGGTCCAGGCATGCCGATGCCGGGATGGTAGCTGTTGGCAAAGTTGACCGTGTTGTCGCGGAACTGCACGAACCAGCCCATCTGACCCCAGATACCTTGTGACCGCTCGACCCGGCAACTGTCCACCGTGAAATCGTAGAAGGAGCCGTAGAGCTGCGCGAACGAGCTGGTATCCTCGGCGGAACTGGCATACACGATCATGTGCCGCATCAGCGACCAGACGCCCATGATGCTGGTCGTATCAGGGGTCACGTCCCACGTACGTTCCAAAATTGCCTGGTCCGCGCTATTCGCGGTGATGACGCGATACTGGCCAGCTCCCTTGCCATCGAGTACAACAGCGGTCATGCCGACAAACTCCTGCGGAAGCCACCGTGCGTCCGCTGCAACAAACTCGGAGCCCTTGCTCTCGCGCAACCGGCCGATCCATGCCGTTGTGCCGCCATGTGCGCGTGCATGCCGAGGCGCGAGTTCCATGTAGAGCTTGCGCGGTGTCAGATCCGGTGCAGGCTTGAACGGCTTGTCGAGGATCACTGTATCTGCTGTGTTGTCCACAATCGTCCGCCACTGATTCGTGCCTGGGCCACCGTCATACGCGCGGATGGTCGCCATGCCGTCCTTGAAACAGCCGGGGGTCCACTTCACATCGGCAAAGCGCAGGAATGGCTTGCCGTCGCGCTCGCCGACCTCGCTCGGTGCGCCCCAGTGCTGGCTGACGGGCCGCGCCGTGGGCAGCGCGCTGATGTCCAGCGTCATGGCCTCACGTTCGCCGCGCACGAAGTTGTGGCTGCGATTGTGGGCCGAGTAGATCCGCTGCAAGCCGATCCACCCCCAGCCCCAGGAGGACGAGCAGTTCAAGTCGTTGCGCTCGCACACCACATCCTGCGCGCCGCCTCCGAGACAGGTCCACGAATGCCCGCCCATGCCATTCGCGATGGCGTTGCCGGTGATGCGCGCATTACGGATGTTTTCAAAATAGTTGTTGGCACCCCACAGGACACAGTCGCTGATTTCAAAATTCTTCACGTCGCCAATCCGCACGTTGTACGCCCCTTCCCAGTACTTTTTCGCCAACTGCGGCTGCGACTCGGGATGACCGCACAGCAGCCAGTGCTGGAAGAATACGCGTCGAAGAAACACATCGCGGAACCCACCGAATGGCTGCATCTTGGACAATACCTCCGGCGGTACATTCCGTCCGTTGATCGTCTCCCAACTCAGATCCATCAGCGCGGTGTCGGCCTTGCGTACCACGATTGTCAGATCTTCGAGGGCATACGGCGGCGCGCCGAAGATCGCCGCTTTCATAAAATTCGTTGTTGATTCAGGGACATCCACCGGCCACTTCAGAAGCGTGCTGTCGCGGCTCTCCCCGCGAACGGTCGTGCGCGGCGGGATGCATACCCAGTTGGTCAGCCGGTACGTGCCCCACGGAAAGAAGACCACGCCGCCCTTGTTCGTGTCCGCCGCAGCCAGCGCAGCGCGGACGGCCTTCGTGTCATCCGTCACATCATCGCCCTTTGCACCGAAATCGCGTACATTGAAGATTGTGACGGGCCACGCGTCCGGTGCCCTGACGTCCACGGCCAGCGCCTTGCTCCACGCCGCCTCGCCGCCGCATCCGTTATGGACGGCGAGCTCATAATGTCCGGCAGGCAGAGCCTCCGGCACCTTCGCCACCAGCGAATAGAGCTCCGCCTTGACAAGTTTCAATTCAGTCAATGCACCGCCTTGCTTGGCTCGCAGTACGAGCTTGGGCTTGATGCCCTCAACCGTGCGCAGCATGAAATTCTTACCGACAACCTGTATCTCTGCGCCGGGCGGCACTTGATTCACGTCAAGGCCGGGTCTTAACGACGTAGGCTGTGCGAACCAGAGTTCAGGAACATTGAGCAGTTGCGTCGCACTGCGGTCGTTGCCCGCGACCACTTGCACCCCGAATATGCCTTGCTTAAGTGTCTTGGGTATTACGAACTTGACCGAGTTGGTGCAGGGCTGCA
The DNA here is from genome assembly GCA_037133395.1 of bacterium. GTDB lineage: Bacteria > Verrucomicrobiota > Kiritimatiellia > RFP12 > UBA1067 > CAIZQW01. The sequence goes on from JBAXOG010000112.1 coordinate 15,356, forward strand.
CCCCGGTGACTAAAACAGCATCCGCAGGGGCTTCCGATACCGCATCTCTCGCGACTAGTGCTTTCGTTTCACTGTCCGGCAGTCGCCACACCCGCACCTGCTCCGCGCGTTCGAGTCCGTTGCCATAGAGCAAGGTCACGTCGCCTGGTGCGACTTTATCTGGAGTCCAGAAGACAACAGGCTTGTCAGCCCCATACGCGACTGAGCTAAGCAAAAGCATGCAGGGGAAACTTTTTAGCATCCGAAAAGTGCGAAGCTCCTGGGCGTATAGGCGTCCTCGCCTGTACAACAAAGCTAATAGGTGCTGGTCCGGCAATCGCCGGACCAATGAACAGGCGAGGACGCCTATTCGCCCAGCAAGGCTCCCAAACCCCATCATTCCAGTGAAGTATCTATTGATGCGACTATTTTTCATTGATTCCCCGTTGCTTTCGTTTGATGCGTCATTACCAACGCCACTGTCAATCCCGCCAACGCCAAACCGGCCACGGTCAACGCACCCAACAACCCCAGCGCCGCCACTCCGTTGGCGTCAGGCTTGGTTAAAAAGAAGATCAGCACGCCAGCCAGCATCACACACGAGGCGATCACCCGGTCGCGGATGCCACGTTCCTTGAAGATGAACCAGCCGAGGATGACCGCCAGAATAATACCTGCACGCTTGATGCTGATGACTAGCGCCGCTACCGTAAACTGCATCGCCAGAAGTTGAAGCACGAGCACACAGGCTTCAAGCACACCTGCAAAGATCAGCCATTTGGGCACATCGCGCCAGACCGTACTCCAACAGAGTTTCGGCTGTCCGGCAGCCTTCTGCGGGAAGAGCCTGTTCCGGAACAGGAACAGCCCTGCGAAAAAGGGCTCTTCACGGTTTGTCGAAAAAATCATATAGCCTTCCTGATGTTGGT
>JBAXOG010000113.1:0-16109 GCA_037133395.1 bacterium
GCGCCCCCTGTCTAACTTACTCTGCCAAAGTCTAACTTACTTTGTCCATTGACCACAATAATAATTCAAAAAAAAACGCATCCGTAATTTAGTTTATATCAACAGACGAAAACTTACAAAATCAAAGGAATGGATGAAGGGTGTGATTTTGTCCTACACATATTATAATATTTTGCTGACTAGCGCCCATTTGCATCTTGAAATATAATCTTATAGAATCACGATAGTTTGTGTACTATAAAATTCCCTCTCAGAAACACAAAGATGTCGCTAAAAAATAATATTCTCCTATCGCAAGGGATGCGAAGTAAACTGTCTTCTGCATGAACCTCGCCCTATTCAGCCGTACCCCGCAGAAAGCCTCCTCGCAGATAAGACTGACTGGGCCAGCCTAAACGGGATTTTTTTCTTGTGAACATCAAGGATGTACGGGGTGTCATAAACCTCGAACTCAGGCTTAAATCGAGTCGTGATGCGCTCTTTAATCTGACCCGTCCCGAAAAATCTAATTTCCTGAAAGCCTCGCTAGCCAAGGGAGCGATCAGCTCTTGACGTGCACATCCTTTAATATCTTATTGGAAATAGCATTTTTACTCTTCAGAATGCGTGAACCGCGCGTAATCTTACAAAGGCTAATTTGAAGGTCCTCCGCGATTTTTCGCTGAGAAACTCCTTGCGATAATAATTCCAGCAACCGCCAACGTAACGTCACATCGCAAATCTCAGCCCGTGTGAGCAACTCTTCTAAAAACGTCTCCATCTCTTTAGTATCGGAAATGGAAACGAGTGCCGAAGCAAGCGCATGACGCGCGGTAGGTTGACATTTATGTGTTGCGCGTTTCATTTCAAACGTCATACCCATTATCGTGGGCGTGATGGATTCTTTTTTTCTTCACTGATTTCGATGGCTCGTCGACGCTCGTCGAGAACCATAAAATTCAATTTGTTACGGTATAAGTCTTCACAGGCGTTACCATCCAAAAAGAAAACACCCCCCTGATTAAGTCGTGCCATCAAATCCTGAGGTGATTGCGAATAACGCACCGCTTCTGGCAAGACCGCAAACAATGTTTTTGCTGTGCCATACGTACCGTTGATACGACCATTCTTATTATTAAACAAGAAAATTTCGCCTTGCGATAACCCCGCCTCGAAGTACAGTCGGATCCTGTCCAACTTCTGACGAAGTTCATCCTTCTGCTTTTGTGCAAGGACTCCAGACGATGTCTTTTTTTCTGCGGCTGGATTAGCGGGTCCGTCATTAAAAAGCAAGTCTAACGTTTTCCCCCCTTGCGTTTGCGTATCAACGGATCTTTCCTCTGTCGTAGCAGTCGCATTTGTGGGATCCCCTGCACCCTCTCGTACAGGAGCCACTAACAACATATTATCTTTTTCGGCATCCTTTTTTTCTGGATCTTCCGTTACCTTTTTAAGCGAACTAAAAGCGGAGGACGTCAATGCCTCAACAGGCCATGAAAAAGGCTGTTCTACTTGAACGCGATTAATGAAAATTCCATTGCCTTTACGCATCACGGTATAAGGTGGTGCAAGATAACGACCGGCAATAAAAACAAAACCCTTGCTTTGCTGTGTTCCTGCCGTTGTTCCCAATGCCTCAATAGCCGCTTCGGGCACCTCAGGTAACTGCGCCAAACACACGTGGCCGAACATAACAAACAACAGACCGATACAAGCCACACTTGGATACGTCGTACGCATGAACACTTCCCGCCTCTTGTAAAAAAACCCCGCCTTGTCGTATTGCAGGACCCCTGAAACCTCTCCGTTGAGGTGGGTGCTCTAGTCGGTGGCCTCTGGTTCCTGCTTGAGACAGGTTTCCGTCTTACGCCGCATTCAAACTCCCAATATAAAATGAAGGTCAGAGAAATACTGCTTATCCGCGAACAAGGCAGGGTCCACTTCGGTTATCTCACCGGGATTTAGACCCTTCCCGGATCCCCAAAAAAGATTAATTACACTATACCAGAGATTTCACATCGGGTCAAATCGAGACTCAAGCAAACCGTATGGCTGCGGCACGTCCATGAGCAGCGAGCCCTTCGACTTCTGAAAAGGTCTCAATCGTCTTACAAGCTCGAGCAAGGTCCTCACGTGTAAACTCAACAAAACTATGCCGACGACGAAATTCATCAGCAGTCAACCCGTTAAACATGCGTGCAGCTCCGCCTGTCGGCAGCACATGACTGGGTCCGGCAATAAAATCCCCGACAGATTCTGGTGTCCATTCCCCCACAAAAACAGCTCCCGCCGCACGGACCTCATTCACCCAGTCGCGAGCATGCTTGACCATGATCTCTAAATGCTCGGGGGCAAAGCGGTTGATAAGTTCCATTCCCTGCTTCAGATCTGGGACGACCACCAATAAAATACCTCCCTCATCCATCACGCGCTCAATGATTGCCGCGCGCGGCAATTTGCCTATCTGCCAAGCAAGTTCGTCGCAAACAGCCTGGGCAATCGTCACAGAATCGGTCACCAATAATGCCTTTTCGTGACCACTACCATGCTCTGCCTGGGAAAGCAAATCAGCAGCAACCCATGCGGGATTGGCTGAACCATCCGCCAACACAGCAATCTCACTTGGCCCCGCCACTTGGTCAATGGCCACATGCCCATAAACTTGGCGCTTAGCAGCCGTCACATACGCATTCCCCGGACCTGCAATTTTCTGGACCGCCTTCACCGTCTTCGTTCCAAAGGCCATCATACCAATAGACTGGATTCCGCCCACACGATAAATCTCTGTTGCACCTGCCAGCTTGAGTGCGTAGAGCAACACAGGATTCACGCTTGCGTCTTTTCCGCACGGCGTACAGGCGACGATCTCTTTCACTCCGGCGGCTTTTGCAAGAGTCGCCGTCATAATGGCCGTTGACGCAAGCGGTGCAGTCCCGCCTGGAACATAAATGCCGACGCGCTCCATGGGTGAATAAAACTCGCCCGTGTAGCCGCCCTCCGGAGTCTGAATATACCATGGCTCGCGCAGTCCGGCCTTGGCAAATGTCAAGACACGGTCATGCGCTTCCCGCACAGCACGCTTTGTTTGTGCTGACACCGATTTGACGGCTGCACGAAGCTCCGCATCCGTCACTCGTAATTCGCTCGCCTTCAATATCGCGCCATCAAACGTCTTCGCTGCTGCCAACACAGCAGCGTCGCCCTGTTCGCGAACAGCGGCCAGCACCTCCATTGCCACAGCCTCTGCCACAGCAGGGAACGCAGACCGTCCCAGAAACCGATCAACAGCCTTCGTCGATTTCTGAACAGACCACGTCACAATTTCAACATGCGTCGAAGATGAACCGCTCTTATATTTCTTTCCCATGAGATCCTCCATCCTGTATGAGGGCAGCACAGACTGCTTCCTTTGTCTCCGCAAGCATCAATTGCTCACGGACAGACGAATCCAGTAATCGCTGACAGAGCTGCGCCAGAAATTGAATATAGCTTGCCCCGCTTGACAGTGGAGCCAGCATTTGAGCAAACAGATAAGTAGGCAGGCCATCTGGCGCACCAAAATCAACGCCTTGCGGATGAACACCCAACATAAAAACAACCTCGGAGACACAGGAGACCCGTCCATGCGGAATCGCGATGCCTTCAGGCTGTGCCGTCGACGCACTTTGTTCACGATTTAAAATAGCCCGAATCGCATCCTCTTCATGCTCCGAACTCACCAAACCATGACGAACCGCCTCCTGCACCAAATGGACAATAACATCCATGCCGTTTGTCTCTGTCATCTTCAAGCAGACAACGCTCTGCCGAACAACCTCATTGAATCCATTCATGCTCGTTTAAAATCCCGTCCGCATAGCATCATTTTCAGCGATATCGTCCGCCAACATTCTGTCTAATCTTTTTCCAATCAATCCTGGACATGCCCCACCGACAGACTGCCCTTCATACCTACAGGCGGAGGCAACATTCAAGGTCGTACCGATAATCAAAAGTTCGGGAGCAGAAGAGACCATCGCTTCGGTGATGTCGGCATACATTACGCGTATCAAGGTGCCATCCTGCACCAACGTCTCAGCCAGTTTTATCACCCGCTGCAGGGTTGTGCCATCTAACACATAGCCTGGTTTCGGAAAAAGAAGTTCGCATTCAGCCGTCACAATCCCCACATTCTCGGTCGCGCCTTCCGCAAGAAAACCATTCACATCATAACTCACAACAAAATCAACGCCAGCATCCACCGCTTCCTTTTTCATCATCACATTGGGTAAATAGTTACAGTGCTTATAGGTCGCAAAATTACCAGCCTTGACGGGCACGTGACTCCTGTTCACAAACGCCCCCGCTGGATGAGCCTGCATAAAGGGTATTCCGGCCATATAAACAACGATGTACAGCGCTGGATGGGGCGACTCGTATGGGCTGACGCCCAACCCTCCTGGACCTCGTGCTAAAAGGACACGGCACGAACAGTCATCCTTGTTTGCTAGGGTCAGCGTCTGAATCACCTTATCGCGGATATCTGCCAAGCCCCCTGGCCAAAGCAGCCCAATCTCACTGGCCGAGCGTACCAGTCGTTTCAGATGCGCATCTAAATTATACGCTCCACGGCGCACACATTTGAAGGTGTCGAAGACACCATCACCACGATGCACCAGATGGTCATCTACGGGTATCTGCATTAACAACGGATCAACGACAACACCTTCGAGAATGCTGGAATACATAGCATAATAACGATTTTGCCACGACTGACGGGTCGCGGCAAGTATTTCAAAATACTGAGCACTATCAATCTGCTTCATGATCTGCAAGGCTTAAGCCTTTCACCTTTCATCTCTGGTCTACAGTCTACTGCTTAACACCCAAACGTCGCTCCAGTTCGCGATTACGGGCAAGCCCCAGCTTCACGCCTTGCCGGTAATACATTTCGGCTTCTGACGTCGCATCTGGGCGCATGTCCAACAAAAGCCAAGCCATATTTAAATAGGCATCTGGCCGTTTCGGATTCATCTTCATGACCGTGTCCAAAATCTCCATGGATTTTGCATAAGCGCCGGTGGCTAAATGCGCTCCTGAAGCCAACAAGAGAACAGCTTCATCCGAAGGAGTATCCTCCAGCAAATTCGCCAATATAATTAACGCCTCTGCAGGCTTCCCCTGCTCCACTTTCGAAAGTGCCATCAAAAAACGCGCCTCTTTGTTCTCGGGCTCTTTCTTCAACACGTTAATCAATGCCCGATCGGCCTCGACAAAACGCTCAACCAATATCATATCCTTGGCCCATTCCAACTCCTCGCCGATCTTTACTGGCGCATTTGCTACTGTCTTCTGCTCGGGGGGTGGAGTATCCGACGCAACGGCTATCGCATCCACTTCCTCGCCACTCTTTTTTGTATTGAGTTTACGGGTCACCGTGATGACACGATTCGTCTCTGCCGCACGCTTGCGTTCCGCGCGTAATTGCTCGAGTTCGCGCGTATCTGTCACAGCAATGGTACGCGAAGAGGCCTGGGCTTCTTCCAACAGGATACGTTCAATCTCCGTCTCACAAATGGCCTTGCGGAAACGAACAGGAGAAAACTCAGGAGAGCTTGCAAAATCTGGATGATCCTGCTCCACTTTAATCAATGCCTCAAGCGCCTCCCGAAACAACATCGTCGCCTTTTTCGAATCATCCCCAATATAAGCCTCTTGCGCCTTTGACATCAAGTTGTTCGCAGGCTTGATCAGCTCAAGAACCTGCGGCTTCTTCTCTTTGGTTACAGAAGTACTGATTGCTGACGGCTTGTCTTCCGCAACAGAGACGCAAACCATCATCACGCTCAACAACACATATTTAATTAGTCGCATACTTTCCCTTAGAGGGTTTCCTCTTCGCCGTCACCGTCCTCTTCTCCCCTGTCAAACCCAAGGAGATCTATGTCCTCAAGATCATCGTCATCCTCTTCCTCGCTTACAAAAAGGCGACTTCCCAATGCTCCGGAACTCTCTTCCGTTGCATAGAAACGGCAATCAAATTCATCGCATGAAAAACAATCACGTGGCGAAAATTCCTCTACCAGAACAATGCCATCCAAAACTAACGGACAGATCAACGCGCTCGGTTTTATTGAAACGGGAACCACCTTCTTATTGCTAGGGACCGGAGCTGGACGCACGACAGACGCATGCGCTTGTTTTTGAATGTGTGCCCGCGCCGAAACCTCCGGAATCTTCTTCTTAAGGGGAGTGGATATCTTTCGTAACGGTTCCTTCTTATTAACAGACTTCTTCAGAACCGTTGCTTTTACAGGAGAAACCTTCTTAGCCTCAGGCTTCTTTAACGCGGACTTAGCCACACGAGCCTGAGGTCTTTTATGCTTAGTTACTGCCATGACACAACCTCCTTCACTCATCACGCTTTAATAACGATCCCACTTATTCTCGTGTCTCGGGGTCATCGCCCGAAGCCAGATAACAAATGAAACTTTGAAATCACTGTTCCTTTCTGAACCGTCCATGCGTGTAAAGGAGGATTGATAAGAAGACCTCAACTGAAACACCAAACAGTCCAAACTGTATTGGATAAATCCTCCAACCTCATCCAAAGCCCCAAGATCCGTATCATAGCGCACGAACATGCTCCCAGCCCAAGCATCGGTAAATTCATAGAAAAATCCCGTATAAAATACGCTCTGCTCTGCCCGATCCCATTGTGATAGAGAGGCGGGGGCAAAATCATATAGTTCATGGTCGCGAGCCAGATAACCAGCCCCCACGTTAAGCCTTTTATTGACCTTGTAATGGGCACTCAAATCAACATACGCAAACTTATCCTGTTCCGTATCCCATTCCGCAACCGCACGCGACTCAAAGGACTCCATCGGACTAAAAATTGTCTTCATACCCACCATGCGAGCGCCATTTTCATTGATATTTGGTTCCGTGTCACTCGTGGAAGAATTCGGAAGCTGAATGGCCGCATACGTATCAACATCCAAAAGCGTACGTGGCGCCCCAGTAGTCTCGCTTTTCGTCTGGACTAGATTTCGTATGCCTGGACGTATGCCATGCCAGTTGTAGGGCAACCAAACACCATCCGAGCCAAACTGATCTTGCCACTCAAAGGAGCGATCAATCCTGTCAAACATATAGACATTATTTGCCCCTGCGCCATTCCGCACATCTGCGTTCCAGTCCACGGGTTGCCAACTGTAATCGACATAGGGTTCTAAGGTATGACGCCAACCGTTTTCCCACCCTGACACCATGCGCATCGAGGCCTCAGCACCAAATTCACCGGCATGCCGATAAAGCGAATCACCCGTTGCTGAATCCTGATAATAGGTTCCCTGGTAGCCTATCCGAGGAACGAGACTCACCGCATCAAAAAACTTCACGGGATAAGTCAAGCGATGTGCGGTGTTCCCGCGCGTAGTCTGATAGTCCGCCCACTCCCCAGGATAATATTTATAATTGGGAACGGAATCTGCCTGTGAATAATAGGATGCTTGGCGTTCCAGATACCCAATCCGAGTCTGGCTTTCGTAGTTCATCCCGATATTAAAGACTGGCGTGGGCACAATATCCAACCATGCTTCCGGCAAGCGCACAACGCCCCCATAAAACTCATTTAAGGGACCACTCACCAGGGTACCGGCGGCTAACGCATGTTCACGATGTTCATACGATGCGAAGTTGACAGGAATGCTTTCTTCGCGATTCTTTCTTTCAAAGAAATCATCCAAAACCGCTGAGTCACTCAGATAGTTGGCACGCAACAGGAACAAGTCGCGCGGCGTAATATCGGTCGAATGTACGATCCCCAGTTTATAGCGTTCCGTAGGAATCGGAGACGACCAGTTTTGTGCATCATGCCTCCCCACGCTCGGATCAATATCCCAATAATGGAAAGCGCTGAATTCGCCTTCTCCCCACCGCTTCAGATCCCACTCGAGCGTTTCACCCACACCCACGCCCCGCTTCGATCTCAATTCCAGATGAGATGTCGCATCCAGTTTCGGACCTTCCTGCTTTTCAGACTTATAAATATTCAGTTTGTAGGACAGTAGGACATAGCCTCCCCAACGCGATCTGTACCCAGGGTAGACACGGACACCGTAATCGACGTCCAACGCCCGATACCAATAAGGAAAATAAAAGAACGGAACACCAAACACGTATGGCACCCCATTATAAATCTCCACATAGTCGCCGTCTTTGAGACGGGCCTCCCCAGCGATACGCCAATGTAACCGATCAAAGGCGTTCGTACACGTTGTGACAGAGACACCATCCGCCTGATACAACCCCTCTTCCGAGCGGGCCATTTGCTTCGCATAAACTACGAACCCCTTGGACTTCAAATAACCGTTCACGGCAAGCCCTTTGCCCGTCTTGTAGTTATACTCCACAGAGTCGCCGAGCCAGTTTCCCATGCCTGGCTGCTTGATAATCACATTTCCAACGGCTTGTACAACACCGCTTTCGCGGTGTATTTTCGCTTGATCCGAAGTCATTTCCTGCTTATCTGTAACAACTTTGACATTCCCTGTCAAAATAATCCAGCCCGTCTTCTGGTTAACCTCGAATTTATCAGCCGTACTCTCGAATTTTTCGATGTTCGACTTCATGTCTAGGAAAGATTGTACCTTGGACGGAACTTGTCCAAGGCCAACCCATGACATGACCCCTATTCCAGCAAAAATTAGAGTTTTTCTCATGTGATTTATTATTATACTGTTTTTGAGTCACCAACGGAATACAAAACTTTGAACGAATCGCCATCCACAATACAGAAGGATTCTGGGTGACGATACAACTCTGACTTAAACGTCAAACGGCCTGTGTAACGGCGTTGAAGTTCCACTAGGAAAGCTTCATCTTCTTTACGCAGACGATCCAGCACGCTGGGCGCCACAATCACTTGCAGGTTGACATCATGACCTTCTTGCGCACCCTTACGCATCAAAGCTCCAATTTGCCGCTGGATATCAGCGCTCAACGCAAGTGGCGACTTGACGCTTCCATGTCCTCGGCAATAGGGACAATCCGAGTACATTTTTGACAACAAGCTTTCTTCCTGGCGCTGACGTGTCATTTCCATAAGCCCCAGCTCTGAGATCTGAAGCACGTTTGTCCGCGCGCGATCACGCTTCAATGCCTGCTTCATGGTCTTATAAACCGTATTCTGGTGCTTCCTGGATTTCATATCGATCAAGTCGAGCACGACCAAACCGCCAATGTTGCGCAAACGCAATTGACGCGCCACTTCTTCAACCGCCTCAAGGTTTACTTCGAGAATGGCATCTTCCTGCGAGCCTTTACCACGGTGCCGTCCCGTGTTAACATCAATGGAGATCAGCGCTTCGGTTTCTTCAATCACTAAATATGCACCTGATTTGAGGTTCACTTTACGACGAAACGTCTCTTCTATTTGACGCTCAACCCCATAGTGTTCAAAAATGGCCAAGTGCCCATCGTAGTGCCGGATCATACTCTTTGCACGGCGAGAAATACGCGCAGCCACATTCCTAATGCGCGTATAGGCGTCAAAATCGTCGATCGTCACGCAATCGATCTCTTCTGTCAGCCAGTCACGAACAACACGTTCGGCCAAGTCAGGTTCCTGATAAACGCACGCAGGAGCCGTCAGGTTCTTGATGTTGTCTTGTAACTCATTCCATGCTTCCATCAGATTACGCAAATCGCGGACGAATGAACGTTGATTCGCATTCGACCCGACTGTGCGAACAATCAACCCCGCATTCTCTGGCAACGGCATCCGATCAAGAATCTTTTTTAAGCGCTGACGCTCCTTGGCATCGCCAATCTTACGTGAAACACCCCGCAAATGCGTCCCTGGCATCATGACCAGATAACGTCCAGGCAAACTCAGATTCGCGGTCACCCGCGGTCCCTTGGTACTGATGGGTCCCTTTGTCACCTGAACGACAATCTCTGTTCCAGGTGGAAACCGCTTGTTGATTTCTTCATTTGAAACCCGTTTGCGACGGGATGGGCGGGCACTTTCATCATCTTCATCCAATCGGCTATCATCATCGGGGATCATATCCCAATAATGCAGAAAAGCATTCTTCTTTAATCCGATATCCACAAAGGCTGCTTGTAGATCATGTTCCAAATTTTGGATGCGTCCTTTAAAGATGCTTCCGACCAAACGTTCTTCCGCTGGATGCTCAACGAGATATTCCTCGACACGGCCATTCTCAATCACAGCCACACGCGTCTCGAGTTTCTCTGCATTGACAATGATCTCGCGCTTGGGCGCATCTCGCTTAATCCATCCCATCACTTTCTTGATCCCCTCTGTCAGTGGTTTCAACACATTCATTCTTTTCTCCTCTTTTTATGGCTTGCCGAAGCAAGCCTTCTATGAAAAATGCGTCTCCGGTTCTCGTCCATACATAGAGACACTTTGCACTAGGCCTAATGCGACCATCATGGTCAGCATAAATGTTCGGCCATAACTGATAAACGGCAACGGCAGCCCTGTGATCGGCATCAGTCCGATTGTCATGGCTATATTGATGAATGTATGACTAAACATCAAGGTCACCACGCCCACACAGAATATCCGCCCTCCGTCATCCCTACATCGTAATGCCACCCACAACCCTGTCCATGTTAAGGACAAAAAGAGGAGTAGCACCATGAGTGTTCCCGCAAAACCAGCTTCTTCCGCCAGTACTGCAAAAATAAAATCATTGGACGAAACAGATGAAGGAAGATATCCCAGCATATAGTGTTCGCCTTGCAAATAACCCTTTCCCCATGTGCCGCCAGAACCGACCGCTATTTCGGACTGTCGAAGGTTATATCCGCTTCCATGCAGATCCTTGTCTGGGAACATGAAGACTTGCAGGCGCCTTAATTGATGATCGCGTAGACCAGTCGCTCGGATTAATGCGTCACGGCGTTCCATGGGTATGTTTCCGGTTTCTGTCACATAAACAAGACCCAGAACCAGGCCCGCGACCACGACACCAATAATGGCGGATCCCCATAAAAGCTTCGGCGCCACATTCGCAGCAAACATCATCATGAACATCGTTGGAACAAGAACCATCGCGGTCCCCAAGTCGGGCTGCAACAAAATTAACACCGCCGGGATCCCCACAACAAACAACGTCAAGAAGAACATGCCCACACCGCGTTTTACATCCCTGCGACTGTAAAGCCACGCCAGCATCATGATAATCGCCAACTTAGCGGGTTCGGAGGGCTGAATGCCAAAGAGCCACCGCTTGGCTCCCATCTGCGAATCCCCCATAATCGGCACCAATATCAACAGCACCAGTATCAAGCCATACACAAGCCAACTCCAGGCAAGCAGGCGCCGGTAATTCAGAAAGGCCGCCACACCATACAGGAGAAGTCCCCACACGATTGCTTCAGCATGACGAATATACAACTGTTGCAAATCAGCATCATCCCGCACGGAACAGGAACTGTAAATATACAAGACGCCGATGACGGCTAGGCACACCATACTGATGAACAGCAGCGGATTAAACAAGCGGAAGCGCGCCAGCCTCTCTCTTTTGTTAAACATGTTAGTCGCCTCCTGTCAGCAACGGTGCGACCACGTTTACAGGCAACGTATTCGTATGCTCACCAAAAATCGATACCAATACTTCTTTCACCAACGGCGCGACGGTCTTGCCGCCTGACTCCCCATCTTCAATCACCATCGCGATGGCGACTTGCGGGGCTTCTGTGGGAGCATAAGCCATGAGCCACGTATTCTTATGACGTTTACCATTCACATCCACTTCCGCTGTACCGGTCTTAGCGCTCACATTCGTTCCACGAACTTGAACGCGCCGCCCCGTGCCTTGCGTAACGACATCCTGCATTCCGCCCTTCACAACCGCTAATGCAGCCTCGGACCAGTCCATTTTACGAAGAGGCTCTGGTGCGCCGTCCTTCTTGACGAGATGTGGCTGATAGACCTTCCCTCCATTTGCAATCGTGGCTGCTACAAGGGCCATCTGCAAAGGTGTTACCAACAACAAGCCCTGTCCGATGGCGAGCTGGCAGGTATCTCCTGGACGCCACCGGTCGTTCATCTGGTTGAGCTTCCATTGCTCATCTGGAAGCAACCCAGCATTCTCGCCTGTCAAATCAATACCTGTCTTTGAACCCAAGCCAATGGCTTCTGCCTGAGCATAAATGGCGGTAAACCCAATCTTATTGCCCAGGTTACAAAAATAACTGTTACACGATTGCTCAATGGCTTTACGCAAAGCTATGTCCTGATGTCCATACGTATCCCAACACCGTAACCGCATCGTTCCCAACTCGAACGTGCCCAAACACGTATGGATTGCGTCTGGATCGAAGTCTTTCAGCCCCAATGCTGCAAAAGCCGTCACGGGCTTAAAGATGCTTCCCGGCGCATATCGGCCTTGAATAGCCCGATTGAACAAGGGATGGTTCTCGTCTTCCACAAGCCGTTTCCATACGCCTTGGCGAATCACGGGGATAAACTCATTCGGGTCAAACGTAGGCATGCTGGCCATGGCCAGGATTGCTCCATTATGCGGATCGATCACCACACCTGCACCGCGCTTCTCGAAAAGAGCAGACTCCAACGCACGTTGAATCGTCACGTCCAGAGTCAGCGTTAAATCGCGTCCAGCAACGGCTGGTTCCCCGTCCCAAGTTTTATTCTTGTACCCACGAGCATCCACGCGTATCAACTGTTCCCCTAACTGGCCCGTAAGCCAGTCGTTATAGGTGCTCTCAAGACCGACGGCACCATACATTTCCGGCAAGTAGAAATGAGCCTCTTCTCCTGGGCGCGGTCGCGGTGGACGGTCGCGACGGACGTACCCCAACAGATGAACCGCCAACATCTTCTCTGGGTAAGATCGCTCAGGCTGAACATAAACATCAACTCCGGGAAACTGGTCTGCATTCTCTGCCCAGCGCGCCAGTGTGACGGGGTCAACATCCTTCCAAGCAATCAACGGCATGGGCAGGCTCCGAATCACATGGTTCGAAACGGAAGCATAAGAAATGTCCCGCGGAATACCGAGCACATTCGCAAGTTTGTCAATGTTTTCATTGACCGCATTAATGGTGTTGATCCATTTGCCACGCTTACGTAATTCTTCCACATAATACGCAATGCAATAACTCGCACGATTTTCTGCCAAACAAACGCCATTGCGATCAACTATTTTTCCGCGCGTCCCCGGAACTTGGACGCGACGGAGACTCTGACGCGCTTGGTCGCTGGAAAAGATGGGCGACTGTACCACTTGCACGTGATACAGCGCATTCGCTAAAAACAGAATAGCACAGCTAAAGAGAAGCGCTATCAGCACCATACGCCAGCTATCCGTCAGCTTTTGTCCGTCATACGATTCCATTGATTCCTTCGCCTGCGGTCGCTTTCTGATCCACAACACCTTTAAACCGTTCCAACCATGTACACAACAAGAACATGGAAAAGCCTGTCAAGAGCCCCATAACCGCCGAAAATCCGGCAAGCCTCAACATATCCATTGAAAAAAACATGACCCCCGTATGGCGGACCCAGACATGTGTCCAAACCTGCTGAAACATGCTTAATATCGCCATCAATACCGTTCCCTGAAAAATCGTTGCCTCAATCAGAATCCGTTTACATACCAGCAACAGCGCATAGACAACAAGTAGAAAAATAAAAGTGCATCCATTTGGGAGTCCGCCCAGCACATCCGTCAATATGCCGGCCCATATCACAATCACCCCGCTCATCAGTCTTGGTTTTGCCAACACATAATAGGCAGCAACGGCCGTAAGAAAATATCCCTTGACCGGTAAGAACGTTGTTGCAGGAATCATATCTTGCAGAAGCGTTGCCACGAGGACCGCAACGACTCCAAGGATAAGGGACATATCAGGGAACATGCTTCTCCTCCCTTGCCGCCAAGATAAACACATCTTGCAACGCAGCCATGTCAACCGCAGGAATGACCTCGGCTTCACGTGAAAGATTCCGGGGTTCCATCATGCTCGAAAGCACATACCCAATGATCAACCCTTTAGGAAAGGTATTGCCGAGCCCAGAGGTGATGACACGCGTACGAGGCGCAGGCTCAAATTCACGCGCCATATAGCGCAAACGCAAAGGTTCGACCACATACAACAACGTTAATTTGGGGTCTCCGCCTGGACGCACTCCGCCGCCATACAGAATACCTCGAACAACCCCCGCGCCTTCCTCAGAAGGCAAATCGAGTTCACACGCCACACGACTGTTGGGATCAGTAATGAGCATCACCTCACTGGTATGCAACGAGATGTCCGACACGCGACCCACAACTCCCTCCGGCACCATCACCAAATCGCCCCTGCTAACCCCATGTAGAGAGCCCTTCCCAACGCGGACTGTTTGCCAAATGCCTGCTGTACCCCCGCGCGAAATAACTGGGGCCGCCATCCAACGGCATACCACAGGCGGGGCGTACTCCAGTAGGGTGCGTAAATGTTTGACTTCCGCTTCGCGCGTTTCCGCCTCAGCGAACATGACTTGAAGACGTGTCAATTCCCGCTCTTGCTTGGCACAACGGGAAGCATAATTCACACGTGTGAATACAGCACGGATTTGTAGACCTACGGTCTGGTCAAGCCAGCGATAGGCATTTGAGAAGGGATAAAGGGTCTCACTCGCAACAATGCGTACGCCACTGCGTAAGAACACAAAGGCTCCTAGCGAGACGATCAGCAAAACAATCCACAATTTCGATTTCACCCGGCACGCTCCACCGTCATATAACGGCTTACGACCGAAGCTCAATCCGCAAAAATATTAAAGACACCTATCTCTATCTGCCAAGCTTTGACTTGGAAATAAAATTCAATTCATTCAGCACCACGCCCGTACCCTCCGCGACCGCACTTAAGGGGTCATCGGCCACTGTCACGGGCAATCCTGTCTGTGAAGCAATAAGCTTGTCAAGACCACGCAGCAAGGCTCCGCCTCCTGCCAGCACTAATCCGCGATCTACCAGGTCGGCCGCCAATTCCGGTGGGCATTTCTCAAGTGTAATGCGCACCGCATCCACAATGGCCGATACGGGTTCCTGCAAGGCATCCCGGATTTCTTCTGAAGTGACTGTCAGTGTTTTAGGTAAACCGGCCACTAAATCGCGGCCCTTTACCTCTATCGTACGTTCCTCGCTCAAAGGATAGGCTGAACCGATGGTGATTTTAATCTCTTCCGCGGTTCGCTCTCCGATCATCAGGTTGTAAACTCTTCGCATGTACTGGACGATACATTCATCCATGGCGTCTCCACCCACGCGGACACTCCGCGCGTACACGATTCCGGCCAGCGAAATCAGCGCGACCTCACATGTGCCGCCGCCAATATCAACAATCATATTACCGGCTGGTTCAGATACGGGCAAACCAACACCAATAGCAGCAGCCATCGGTTCTTCAATGAGAAAAACCTCACGTGCACCCGCATGCCGTGCTGCTTCCTGCACGGCTCGCTTTTCAACTTCCGTGATATCACTAGGAACCGCCACGATCACACGTGGCTTGACCAGTTTCGCCACATGCACCTTACGGATGAAGTGACGAATCATCGCCTCAGTAATATCAAAGTCTGCAATGACGCCAGACTTCATCGGTCGGATGGCGACAATGTTACCTGGTGTACGCCCCAACATCCTTTTAGCCTCTTCGCCAACAGCCAAAATACGTCGGGTGCCCTCTTGGATAGCGACCACAGAAGGCTCTCGGATCACAATACCGCGATCCTTCACATATACTAAAGTATTAGCGGTACCGAGATCGATCCCAATATCGCTGGAAAACAAGGATAAAAACTTGTTAAACATTGTACGTTTTTCCTGTTTAATAAACGCCTAAACCACACTAAACTAGTGCAGAATGTTTGTATTTTGTCCTATTTTAATGAAAGGGTCAAGCTGAAAACCCTTGAAATACGGTTTTTTTTAAATTCGGTTGTCGTCAAAATTCCGTCGCGCCCCTGAAACTGATAAAATCAACGGCTTAGCGCGTTAACCCGACTTTCCCCGTTGGCCGGGATTTTAGACTTTTTTTCAGTAGCGTCCCATAGGACGCAGGTTTTTAGGCTGTAGACTGTTAGACTGTTAGGAAAC
>JBAXOG010000114.1:0-16090 GCA_037133395.1 bacterium
CGGTTTCTTGGGTGCTTCTTTTCAGGAAGTTTTTTCGACAAACCGTGAAGAGCCTAAAATCTACGATGTTTTACGGCGCCACCGCTTTTCATGCCGAGAAGTGGCATTTGCCAGAACTGGTCGGTAAAAAAATCGTCTTCCGCATCACCGACGGGACCGACTGGTGGAACGGCGGAGTTGTAGAACTGGACGACTTGGTTTGCCAGGGGACAATTGACGCCGAGGCGACACAGGCCTGGTTCGCCAGCCGCCGGGAAGCGGTGATGCGCGACAACCAAACTGTCACGCCAGACACGCTTCGCTCCGCCATTAGAGAGCTGGGTAGTCGATTCGGTGCGGACTATCCGGCACGTGAGCTGGAAAGCAAACTCAACGCGCTTTCTGGATGGCAGGATGATCCCGAGCCGCTAAAGGCTTTGGCGCAGGAAGCGTTGGTTAAGCGAAATCCTCTGGTGAACGCGGCTCCCATCCTGTTTGTGGAACGCCCGCAATATCCGAACGACCATCACAACACGGAAACCATGTTCCAGCGGGGCGAGATCAACGAGCAGCGCTATCCCGGCTTATGGGGTCAATTGAAAGTGTTGGACCCCAAGACGGGAAAAACGCGGGTGCTGTTGAACCCGGGCGAAGGCGCAACCGTGCGCGATCCTGAAGTGAGTTTTGACGGCAAACGCATTCTGTTTTCGATGCGCAAAGGTTTCGACGACGATTACCACATCTATCGTATGAATGTGGACGGGACGGGGTTGAAGCAGCTTACGGCGATGCCCGGCGTGACCGATATCGATCCGACTTGGTTGCCCGACGGCGACATCATTTTTTCGGCGACGCGTGACCCGAAGTACTGCATGTGCAACCGCCACATTATGTGCAACCTTTATCGCATGGAGGCGGACGGTGCGAACATTCATCAGATCGGAAAGTCGACGCTGTTTGAAGGACACGCCTCGGTGATGCCGGACGGGCGTATTCTGTACGACCGCTGGGAATACGTAGACCGCAATGTCGGCGATGCTCAGGGACTGTGGGTGTGCAACGCGGACGGCACGGGCCACGCGATCTATTGGGGCAACAATACGACGAGCCCGGGAGCCAAGATCGATGCACACGCGCTGTCGCGGAACAACCAGGTGATTGCAGTGCTCGCATCGTGTCATGACCGCCCATGGGGCGCGTTGGGGCTGATCGACCGTGCGAAGGGCGTCGACGGGCCAGAGCCTGTGCTGCGGACATGGCCTGCGGATTTCACGAATCGGATTCACACGGCGGGGCAGGATTACGATTCCGCGAGCGGCATCCGCCGGAAATATGAGGATCCTTATCCGTTGGATGATGGCCATTTTCTGTGTGCGCATCAGACTGAGGCTTACGCCGTGGGCATCTATTACCTCGATCTGCACGGTAACGAGGTTTTGGTCCATGCAGAAGCCCCAGGCTGTTTTGATCCCCAGCCGATCCGGCCGCGTGCGGTGCCGCCCATTCAACCCCAGCGGCGTAATTTTGAGGGAATCCGCGCTCCCGGCTACTTCTATCTTCAGAACGTTTATATTGGGACGCACATGGCGGGTGTCAAACCCGGTTCCATCAAGTCGTTGCGTATCGTAGAGTCGCCGGAAAAGCGGAACTGGTCTCAACAGGGCTGGGGCGGTCAGGGTGATCAGGGACCAGCTATGAACTGGCACAATTTTGAGAACAAGCGCATTCTCGGCACTGTGCCGGTTGAAAGCGACGGCAGCGCCTATTTTGAGGTTCCCGGCAACACGTATGTCTTCTTTCAGGCGCTCGACGAAAACGGCATGATGGTGCAATCGATGCGCTCCGGCGCATACGTCCAGCCCGGCGAGACTTACGGGTGTGTAGGGTGTCACGAAAACCGTGTCGGCGATATTCCCAGTGCGACAGCCAAACCCAAGGCCATGCTTCGCGAACCGGACAAGATGAACGGCTGGCATGGTCCCGCGCGGCTGTTCTCGTTCCAGAAAGAAGTGCAACCCGTTTTCGACCGCTACTGCGTACGCTGTCACGACTACGGCAAAAAGGCCGGCGAAAAGCTTAACCTGTCAGGTGATCGCGATTTAGTGTTCTGCACGTCGTATGTGGATTTGTGGTCGCAAGGCGCTATCACGTGCGTCGGTGCGGGACCGGCCGAAATTCAGCAGGCTTTTTCGTGGGGCAGTCATCCCTCTAAGCTCATCAAAAAAATAAGGGAAGGGCACTCGGACGTCAAACTGTCAACGGAAGAAAAAGACCGGCTGATCACGTGGGTGGACATCAACGGACCTTACTATCCGTATTACGAGTGCGCATATCCCACCAACAAAGCGGGGCGCTCACCGTTGACGATGAACGAAATGAAAAAGTTGTCAAAGGCGACAGGCATAACGCCGGACTATGGATTTCAAAAGAAGCCGCGCGCGTGGGTCAGTTTCGCGCGACCCGAAGTGAGTCGCATTCTCGATCCAATTCGTACGAACGCGACGGTGTTCGCCGAGGCGGTTGCTGTCATCCGAGGCGGTGCGGAACAGCTTGCACGTATACCGCGTGCGGATATGGACGGATTTGTGGCATGCGAAAAAGACCAAGAGCGCGAGAAACGATATCAGTGTCGCTTAGCCGAGGAACGCCGGATTTACGAGGCGATCCACGCCAAGAAGAAAGTTTACGACGCCGGACTTATCCGGTGATGGAATTGAACCAGAGTTGCAGCAACGGGGCAAAGGCTGGAGTGGAAAGGGTGTCAGGGGATACGATGCGTGTCAGGGTTAAGATCCATGCGGCACAGAATGCCGATGTTTCCTGGTGCGTTACTTTCGAACCGTGAATCCGCTGACGGACATCCAACAACGACTCTTTAAAGGATTCCGCCGTGGTGGCGGAAAGTGCAGTTGTGAAAAACATGAACGGAGGAGAATATGTCGGATCTGACAAAACAAAGTGATTGTTCGGGTACGGGCTGCTGCGGCGGAGGCATGGGACGACGGGGTTTTCTGCAGAAAACTGGGTTGGGGGCGGCTTCGCTACTGGTTTCGCGCCTGCCAGTGATGGCGGGACCTTTTGAGCAGGGCGAGTTTGAGAAGCTCGTGCCGGCCGACAAGAAACTAGATTCCGACTGGGTGAAATCACTCTTCGCCCGCGGCGCTCCGGAAGTTTTGCGCGGCAAAGAACTCAGATTCATCGGGATGCCGGTCGGCGGCATTTGCGCGGGACAACTTTATCTCGGCGGCGACGGTAAACTCTGGCACTGGGACATCTTCAACCAGCCGCTCGCCACCGGCTCCGACCATTACGCCAAGCCGTTGCGCCCCTCTTCGACGCTCGAACAAAAATTCTCGCTGACCATCGGCGGCAAGACGAGAACGTTCGACAAAGACGGATTTACCGACATCAGTTTTCGAGGCGAATATCCCATCGGGCGCGTCGAATACCGGGCTGAGGACGTGGCCGTTACGCTCGAAGCATTTTCGCCATTCATTCCGCTCAACACCGATGACTCCAGCCTGCCGGCCACGGTGATGCAGTTTGCCGTGAAGAACACAACGAGCGCACCATTTGAAGCGACGTTGACGGGTTCACTCGAAAACGCCGTCGCCCGTTCCGTTACCTGCGAGCGACGCAGCAGGATCATTGCAGGAACAAATTTCACTTTCCTTGGACATTCGGCGGAGAAACCCAAAGTGTCAGAGACGTCCACGCAACCGGACATCGTGATCACATTCACCGACCACGATGTGACATCGGGACCATTCGAGAAGCTGCCGGATAACGGCACGATGGGGTTGGCGTTGCTCGGCGCGGCGGCGGAAGTGGCGAATGAAGGCATGATCGGTCGCAAACTAAAACTGGCGGCTGGCGAATCAGCGTTGGTGACGTTTGTGCTGACGTGGCATTTTCCGAATCTTGTGCCGACAGGCGTTCTTTCGTGGGACGTGAAGCCGCTGCAAGCCCTCAAGGAACGCGGCCGGTACTACGCCACACGGTTTCCGGACGCGGCCGCCGTGGCCCGTTATTGCGCCGCGCACTTCGACCGGCTCGCGTCGCAGACGCGGCTCTGGCGCGATACGTGGTACGACTCGACGCTGCCGTACTGGTTCTTGGACCGGACGCACCTGAACTCCTCCATTCTTGCCTCTTCGACGTGCCACAGGTTCGCGACGGGCCGGTTTTGGGCGTGGGAAGGTGTCGGTTGCTGTTCCGGCACATGTACGCACGTCTGGCATTACGCGCACGCCATGGGGCGGCAATTTCCGGAACTGGAGCGGATTCTCCGAGAGAAAACGGACTTCGGCCTCGCATTGCAGCCCGACGGCGCGATTTATTTCCGGGGCGAGAACAATGGCGGTCCGGCGGTTGACGGGCAGGCCGGTTCGATCTTGCGGGCCTTGCGCGAACACCAGATGTCGGCAGACGATGCGTTCTTGAAGCGTATCTGGCCCGGCGTGAAGCGTGCGACGGAGTGGCTGATAAAAAAGGACGGCGACGGCGACGGCCTTATCGTCAGCGCCCAGCACAACACGCTTGACTCCGATTGGCATGGACCTGTGACGTGGCTGAGCGGACTTTATCTCGCAGCCTTGGAAGCGGCAGCGGCGATGGCGGACGAGATGGGCGATGCGGCGTTTGCGAAGCAGTGCCGGGACATCGCGGTCTGCGGCCAGAAGAATATCGTCTCGCAGTTGTTCGACGGCGAATACTTCATCAACAAACCGGATCCGAAATACGCAAGTGCGATCAATTCCGGCCGCGGCTGCGAGATTGATCAGGTGATGGGACAAGGTTGGGCCTGGCAGGTCGGATTGCCGCGCGTGTTCCCGGTGAAAGAAACGAGGTCGGCGCTGCGGTCGCTGTGGAAGTACAACTTCACGCCGGATGTCGGCCCGTACCGCGAGGTCCACAAGTCCGGGCGCTGGTATGCGATGGCCGGCGAGGCAGGGCTGCTGATGTGTACGTTCCCGCGTGCAGACGAAAGTTCCGCTAACGGCGGCGCCAAAACTAAACCTGTTCCTTTCGGTTACTTCAACGAGTGCATGAACGGTTTTGAGCATCAGGTTGCCGGACACATGCTTTGGGAAGGTATGGCGAAGGAAGGACTCGCAATCATACGTGCCGTGCATGACCGTTACCATGCGTCACGCCGCAATCCTTACAATGAAATCGAATGCGGCGATCACTACGCGCGCTCGATGGCGAGTTACGGCGTTTTTATCGCCGCCTGCGGGTTTGAGTATCACGGCCCGAAAGGCCATATCGGCTTCGCACCCCGATTAACGCCGGAAAACTTCAAGGCGGCGTTTACGAGTGCTGAAGGCTGGGGAACATACGAACAGAACATCGTGGATTCAGAATTCAGAAGCCAGACAACTCTGAGGTGCGGCACATTGCGAGTGAAAACCATCGCGCTGGCGATGGTAAATGATCAGCGGCCCCGCAAGGCAAGGGTTTCTGTGAACAGAAAGTCGGTTCACTGTAAACTGGAGATTACGAACGGCAGGGCGATGATTACTCTCTCGAGGGATGTTGTAATAAACGCCGGAGAATCAATCAACGTGGTATTGAGGTAGCGGAGGAGTTGCACCTAGTCACGACACAATGGTTGTCAAGCAATGGTGCCGCCATCGATATCATGGCGACGATCAAGCCGGGCGATGCCAAACGGTATGGGGGCAGGCTGTTGTGCGACAAGGAGAATGGCGAGGGTCTCGATCTTGTGGTTGAGCCGAGTGCCGGGAGCTTCAAGTTGGGTTCCACAACGGTTCCATTTGAGGTGAAGCGTGGCGAGGATATTTAACTGCGCATTTTCGTTGATCGTCGCGACAGCGGGACAGGTCTTATGGAACTGAGGTTCTCGAGAAAGCGGACGGTGCCGAAGGCGCGTGCCTTTGCCTGATAAAGGGCCAGCCTCGTCAGCGCGCGCTGTGAGGCGTACCCTTCGCTGGGCAAGGCTTGGTGGAGCAGCAGAGCCGCATCGAGCAGTTCGCCCAGTCCGTCTGCGTCGGGGATGTCGCCCGCCTGCAAACGTCGCGACACCCCGTTCAGGCGGGGAGGATAAAAAGCCAGTTCGTAACACGACTGCAGTTTCGCACGAGTGAACATATTACCCCAGCCTCCACAAGGCCATGTCGGCCTTGAGATTGTTCAGGTTGTCGCGGATCAGCGGATCCTGGTCAAAAGGGGAGGGAAGGCGTTGCACCGCCTGATCTATCCCCTCGAGATACGACACCAGCTCTTTCTTGTCCATGCCCTTAGTATAATGCGACGGCCCCCCAGGTTCAAGAACGGCCCTCAAGGCAGACGAAATCGGTTGGTGGCCGGAGGGGGGACGTGCTCTCGCGCGAAGGCCGCGAAGGCCGCAAAGGAATATCGTCGAATGTCTTCGTCGCCACGCTTGTTATCTCCGCAAAATTAGCGAAATTCGCGGTTAAAGAAGTTGAAGTTATGGACGAGAAGGGTGCTGTTCCCCTCATAATCCCAATCGTAATCTTAAGCGTAATCCTGATTCCAACCTGAAGTTGTCGGCAAGTAGTAATAATTACGACATGACGGCGCGGCGCTCTGCTGGTAAATTACAGGCATTTTAAGGAGGGCTGAGAAGATGAATCGTTCGTTCACGGGACTGGGGGGGATGATGGTTTTGGCGGCGTTGGCGGCGGGGGCCGCGGGCGCCGAGGGGGTTTCGAAGAAACTTGCGGTCGGGCTGTCGCCGACCAGCCTCGCGTTTTCCCGCTTTTCGGTGGACTCGCTGGGCAACGGCCGGCTGGAGCACAATCCCGTGCTGGCCGAGATCAACCGGGCCGCAGGTCTGGAACTCAGCGGCCGGAGCTACAGGCTCAACGGCAAGACGGTCTGGACGGCCGAGTTCGACGGCGACGCCCTGCTGCTGCGGTCGGAAGCGGCGGAGGGGCTGGCGGTTCCGCCCTTTGCGCTGACCTTTGACCAGAAGGCCAACCACGCCACGTTGCTCGGCTTGATGAAGCCGGGCGAGCGCCAGATGGGGCTGCCGTGCGTACTGCATTTGCCGGACATGGGGACGCTCCGCATCACGTGCAACGCGGGCGGGCAAAAGCTGGATTACGACGCGCGCCGCTTCATCAAGCCGGCCTGCGTCCGGATCGGGTTCCCGCCGGCTACGGCGGCGACGCCGCGCGTGGAGTATCGGCTGGAAGTGGTGTCCATCTATCCGAAGCTGCCGGGCATCGAGGACAACCCGCTCTACGACGGCTTCCGGCGCGACTGGCTCAATATCTTTCAGGTGAACCCGCGCCTGCAGATGCTGGCCAACAACGCCTCCAGCGATCCGTGCGCCTTCACGCTCTTCGGGATGACAGGGACAGACAAGAAGTTGACCACGAAATCGATGTTCCGCTCAACTACGCAGACTACTATTATTTAGAGGCCTTGTTGCGCGTAGTGAAGTAGTCTCACACTTCATGAAGTGTGAGACGGGTAGTTGCTCCGGGTCTCTTCTACAGTCCCACAACGTGCACGGTCTTGCCTTCGGACACCAGCGTCTGCCAGGTCAACTTCGTTTCCCAGCTTACGGCCGGGTCGCGGTCAAAGACCGCCAGCCATCCTTCCGTCAGTCCCATGCGGTCAAGATAGCCGAAGAGTTGGGCGTGCGCGGCTTCTGGACGGTATTGGTTCTTCATCTTGAGTTCGAGCGCGTAGCGGTTGCCCTGCCAGCAGACCAGCAGATCGATGCGCTGACGTCCGAGCGCATACTCGCGCACGATCTGTCCGCCGCCGTTGATCACGCGCTGGAGGAAGGCTTGCAGGATGATGTGCGGGGCAGCTTCGCGATATTCGTAGCGCTCTTGCCAGATTTCACTGTTCTCGCGCCAGAAGCCCTGAAAGGCCTTCAGCATTCCAGTCATATCAAGGCGGTCGCCGTTGATCCAGGGGGCCTGCGGAATCGTCAGCTTCATGTTCTCCTGGGAATCGTACGACAGCGTACGCATGATCACTTCGGCGTAGATCGGGTTGGCCGGCAGAATGACACCCTGCTCCTGTTTCAGGATGCCCATATCGAAAACATACTGGCAGTCGTCGGAAAGCCGCTCGATCCCCTCTGCTGACCCGAGGATCACGGGTTCCACAATCTTCCGCACACGCGGCTCCTTGAGGCGCTCGAGCAGGCTGTCGATATGCGTGTCACGGCGGCGCAGAATGACTTCGGCAGCCTGATCGATCAACGCCCCTGTGACCGGTTGCGTGAAGTCGCTTTTCAGAATCTTCTCCACGCATTCACGCGCCAGCGCATTCACGAGCCACGGTTGGCCGCAAGTCCAGTGAAGTACGCGGTCAAAGGCCTCCTCCTCGAAGACCTGTCCGGTCTCGGTTGTGTGCTGCTGGTATAACGCGGCGATCTCCGGTCGCGTGAAGTTCGTCAGCGTCAGCGCCTCCGTCACGATGTTGAAAGGACTCGCTGACCCGAGCGTCTCGCTGTCCGGACGGACTTTGGCCTTGTAGTCGCGGATGTTGCGCATGCCGACCAGGGAGACGGAGACCGGGAAAGGCGCCATGTCGCGGTTGACGTAGCCGTCGCGGAGTTGACGCAGAAAAGAGATCAGGGTCTGACCGGAGAGGCAGTCCGCCTCATCGAACAGCACGACCAGCGGCTTGCCTGCAGCTTGCGCGAGCGTAAACAACAAACGTTTAACAGCATTTGTAAAGTCAGTCATGTCTACGATAGGTATAGGGACTGTCCGCAGCAAGGCATGAATTTCGCAACTTGAGAGAATAGCGCGTGCGATGGCCGGAACACCTTGTTCTGCATTGGCGATGCCCTGCACAGTCTCCAGCGAACAATACAACGCGACATGCGTAGCCTTGGCGTTCAGATCCCGCGCCAGTGCTTTGAGCAGCGTGGTCTTGCCCGACTGACGCGCGGCATGGATCACGAAGAACTGCTTCGTAGCGATCAGTCCGGAGAGTTGCGGCAACCGTTCCAACACAGGCACCAGATAATGCTCCTCTGGGATGCAGGGACCGGCGATATTAAAAAATTTAGACATGACAGCACTCCTGTTTTGATGAATATTAAAAGATTAACAAAAGAGAGGGGAAAGCGCAAACCGCAACTGGAAATTTGGAAGGATTGACGAAGGGACTGGGTGCCGAAGTAAGCTCACCCACTCACGGAACGCTACGACCCCTTTGCCATGCGGGATTTTTATCACGCTATCCGCGCCGTTCGGGCTTGCCGTGCTAGCCGTACATATTTCTCACAGAGGCGTCCACGCCAAGGCTATGGCGGACAGGTAAAAGTTTGAGACGTGGAACGTTTAACGCTTAACGCTCAACGCTAAAGTTGAGAAATAAGAAATAAGCGTATTTGCTTCGCGTCATGCTGTTGATGATCGTCGGCGCATCCGGGGTGGCTTCGGCCTGCCAGATCCTTTTTGTCCCCCTTAATGGGGACAGACATTCTTTCGGAAATCTGCAATACTTTCTAAACGTATGAATACACACACTGACTCACGGGCGTTTCTTTCCGATGCGCCCAAACCGCCCTTCAACCTCTACCTGCTCGGCTGTACGCTCGTCGCGGCCTTGGGAGGCTTGTTGTTCGGCTTTGACACCGCTGTTATCTCCGGCACCGTCGATGCGTTGCGTGCGAAGTTCGCGCTTAGCGACGGTCTGCTGGGCTTCACAGTGGCCAGCGCGCTCATCGGTACCATCCTCGGCTCGATCGGGGCTGGGCGGCCCGCGGACGCCCTCGGACGGCGCGGCGCTCTGGCGATTCTGGGCCTGATCTATGTCGTCTCCTCGCTCGGCTGCGCGTTCTCGTGGGACTGGTGGTCGTTTCTGGCCTTCCGTTTCCTGGGCGGACTGGCGGTGGGCGGGGCGTCGGTGGTCTCGCCTCTTTACATCGCGGAGATCTCGCCGGCGCATTATCGCGGGCGCATGGTGGCGATCACCCAGTTCAATGTCGTGCTCGGTATCCTCCTGGCCTATCTGTCTAACTATCTGATAGGCGGCATGCACCTCGGCGCGAACGAGTGGCGCTGGATGTTCGGGATCATGGCTGCCCCATCGGCGGCGTTCTTTCTGCTGATCTTCCTCACGCCGCAAAGCCCGCGCTGGCTGGTCGCTCGCGGCTGCGTGGACGCGGCCCGCGCCGTGCTGCTGCGCTGTGGGTCGGACACCGGCAACGTCGAAGAGGAAATCCGCGATATCCAGCACTCCATGGATCTTGCGCACCACAGCCTGCGCGAGCCGTTCTATTGCCGACGCTACCTCAAGCCCATCATGCTGGCCGTGGCGATGGGTGCCTTCAATCAACTCTCTGGCATCAACGCGGTGCTCTACTATACGCCGTCGATCTTCAAGATGGCCGGTGCCGGCGTGGAATCGGCCCTGCTGCAATCCGTCATCGTGGGTTTCACCATGTTGGTCTTCACAACGGTGGCGATGGTCATCATCGATCACTTCGGACGGCGCAAACTCATGATTGTCGGATCGATCGGCTACATCATCGGCCTGGTTGGCGCGGCCTACGCATTCTACGCGAAGGTCGAAGGTCCGTTGCTGCTGGTCAGCCTGCTGGTCTTCATCGCGGCGCACGGCTTCGGGCAGGGCGCGGTCATTTGGGTCTTCATCAGCGAGATCTTCCCGAACCGCGTCCGGGCGCGCGGTCAGGCGCTGGGCAGTTTCACGCACTGGGCCATGAACGCGGCGATCTCGTGGACCTTCCCGATGATTGCCGCTGTCGCCGGCTGGACGGCCTTCGCGTTCTACGCCTTGTGCATGGTCGGGCAGCTTGTCTGGGTGTTGCTGGTCATGCCGGAGACCAAGGGCGTCTCGCTGGAGAAGATTCAGGAAAAATTGGGGATCAATTAATAACAAAAAAGGGGGCATTCAATGAGAACAATAGCTAAGTTTTTAACAATGACGGCACTTTTGGCAGGTTCCGCAGTGGCCGGGCCACCCAGACACTACCATGCCGAGGGCATGTTTCACTGGGACACGTGGTATGTGCCCATCGGCGATTCCGTGCACATGTTTCACCTGCAGGTGAAGCGCCCCGGCAGCCAGCGTCCGGATGCGGATAACGAAACGATCGGCCACGCCGTGAGCACGGATCTGATCCACTGGCAGGAACTGCCTACGGCGCTGCGGAAGGGCCCTCAGGGATCGTATGATCAAGGGGCCCTTTTTACGGGCTGCGCGGTCGAACACGCGGGCACGATCTATCTCTTTTACTGCGGTAACGGGCCGGATGCACAGACCATCTGCCTGGCAACGTCCACCGACGGCATCCACTTCCAGAAGTACGAACATAATCCCATCATCAAGCCCGACGGACAGAAGTACATGCTCCGCGACTGTCGCGACATCGTCGTGATGAAAGCCCCGGGCAACCCACAAGCGTGGATCGGCTACGTGGTGATGCGCAACAAAGACGGTTGTGCCTACGTGCTGTGCCGCTCGCAGGACCTCTACCATTGGGAAGTCGGCGAACCGGTGTTCCAGCCGCTGGGACGCTATGGCTTTTTCGAAGTCGCGGACGTCTTCCCGCTCGACGGGAAATGGTACACGACCGCGTTGACGGGCAAGCCATACGGTCTGACCGCGGGAACCTGGAAGGATCCTAACATCGCACTGGCCACGATTGTGGGGCAGGCGGACTCGCCTGTCGGTTCGTTTAAGGAGGTCCGCGATAACTTCCTGCTTGGCTCCCGCTCTGATCCCTGGCAGGGCTACAGTGCGCGGTCAGTGCTGTTCAAGGGCGAGCGGCTGTTGTTGTTTTCACGAAGTGAGGCAAGCAAGGGGGGTGGGAACTGGGACTTTCTTGGCCGACTTTCCTGGCCGCTAAAGCTCGCACCCCGCCACGAAGGCGGCTTGAATCCGGTGTACTGGCCGGGCATAGACGCGGCTTTCGGACCAGTCACCGACCTTCCGCACGATGGGCGCCCCACCCGTGATGCGGTCTTTATGGCGACCGTGACGGTTGAGTTGAAAGACGCGAAAGCAGCCGGCATCGCTTTTGGCAATTACCAGGTCCTGCTCGATACGGCAGGACAGGTCTCGCTGGTGGAGGCGGCCACGGGCAAGGCGGTTCAGAATCGACTGTGGCCGATCCAGCACGCCACGGCACACCCTTTGCGATTGTTGGTTGTCAATGGAATGGTGGATGTGTATGTGGATGACGTTCTCGTCATCAACTACTACCTGCCCAAACTGGGCAATGGCGGCGTGTCACTCGTTAGTCGGGAGGGAACCTGCCGGTTCAGCAAGTCACGTTATCGAGCTGGAAATCAAACCCGTCAAGAGTAAGAGAGTCTGCAATGAGAAACATGCTTCCTGTGTTATACAACGGATCAAGGCTGTGGTTAGGCACCCGTCTCCTGATGGGGGCGATGGTGATGGCTGGTGTCGATATGCCTGCTTCGCCCGCTCTTGCAGACCGGGCCAAGAGGGACGGGGACGGACTTGTTTATAAGGATGGCGGGCAGACGGTCGTCATCCAGGCTTGGGGACGGGACAGCCTCCGCGTGCGGGTCACTCCCGACGGCGGCGGACAGACCTCGGACTGGGCTCTGGATATCCCACTGGAGAAGAAAGGGAAGATAGAGATCTCCCCAAAGGAAGCGACGCTCCGCAACGGGAAGATCTCCGTTCGCATTCAGGACACTTCCACCCGGAGCGGCCATATGCAGTTCTGCAGGCATGCCGATGGCAGACAAATTCCGATCCTGGGCGAGTGCGATAATGCGGCTGACGCTAACAATCCCGGCGCGCGCTCGTTCAAGCCGGCGGGCGACGGTCTGTTCTCTTCCGAACTGCAGTTTGCGGCGCGTGAGGGAGAACGCCTCTACGGCATGGGTGAGAATGCGGTTAACGCTCCAAACAAGGTGAACCTGAAAGGCTGCACGATCGACCTCTTTCAGCGGCACATGAAGGCCGTCGTGCCTTTTGTTGTTTCCAGTGAAGGCTACGGGTTCCTCTGGAACAATCCGTCGCTGGGCAAGGTTGAATTCGGAAATAACAAAACCCGCTGGATTTCCAATGGCTGCAAACAACTCGACTATTTCATCACCGCCGGCGATTCCTATGCCGACATCATGGAGAATTACACGGATGCCACCGGGCACGCGCCGGAGTTTCCTTACTGGGCCTCCGGATTCTGGCAGTGCAAGCTCCGCTACTCAACTCAGTCTGAGTTTCTCGCGGTCGCCCGCGGGTTCAAAAAACGCAACCTGCCCTTGTCGGTGTTGGTCATTGATTTCCGCCACTGGGACGTCTTCGGCAACTGGAGGCTCGACCCCAAGTGTTGGCCCGACCCCAAGGCCATGGTCAAGGAAATGGACGAGATGGGCTACCGGATCATGATCTCGCCATGGACTCTGGTTGACGAGAAGAGCGTGAACTTCGCTTACATGAAAGAGCATGGACTGTTCACCGGTTCCATTGGCGGGAAGATGGACACGGTGAATGATTTTGGCCCGCACTTATACCAATATGATCCGACCAACCCGGAAGCCGCCAAATTCCTCTGGAGCAAGTGGAAGGCGAACTATGTTGACCTCGGCATAAAGACTTTTTGGCTCGACCCGTGCGACGAGTTTCATCAGGTTAAGGATTACGACCAGGTGATCTTTCACATCGGTCCGGCCAAGGAATGCCATGCGTGGTTCCCGATAGCCCATCAGAAAAACATCTATGAAGGAATGTTGGCCGCCGGCGAGAAAGAGGTGGTGACCATCTGCCGCAACGCCTGGGCCGGCAGCCAGCGCTACGGAGCCTGCCCCGCGCCTCATGATATCCAATGCACCTTTGAGGATCTGGAAATCTACATGAAGGTGGGCCTCAACGTGATGATGAGCGGCATTCCCTGGTGGAGTTGCGATACAGGCTTTGTAAGTCGGGATAATAAAAGCCCTCACTTTCAGGAATTGATGACGCGGTGGTATCAATATGGGGTCTTCTTGCCAGTCTTCCGCACCCATTCCTTTCGGCCCAACAACGAGCCCTGGAACATCGGCGGCAAGACGACCTATGGCCATATCCGGGCTTCGCTGCTGCTCCGGGATCGCCTGCGCCCGTATGTGATGGAGCAGATGAAGCTCGCCTCGGCAAAAGGATTGCCTCCGATGCGCCCGTTGTTTTTCGACTTCATGAAAGACCCAAAGGCGGCGGCAGTGGAAGATGAATATTTGTTCGGACTCGATCTTCTGGTTGCCCCCATCACCAAATTCGGGATGCGCAGCCGTGAAGTCTACCTCCCGGCGGGAGTCGAGTGGACAGATGCCTGGACCGGGAAGAAGATTCCTGGTGGACAGGTTATTATGGCCGACGCCCCGATTGAGCACATCCCCGTGTATATACGGGGTGACAAACCCAAACTGCTCAAACACTTTAGCGGTCTCTATGAGGTGCCAGAGGAGGTTTCTGGTCTGCTCGAAGCCGAGCTCCTGAATGTCCAATCCGTAAGCCGGGGCCGCGTTGAGCCACAAAACATGACACCGTTTGGCGACCATTGGAGTGACGACAGCCAGATGGTCTGGTGGGGTGGAGTGGAGAAGAACGACCAGCTTGTTTTGGAAGTGCCTGTGGCCAAAGCGGGGACTTATGAGTTGAATCTCTACCTGTCAAAGGCAGCGGATTATGGCACCTTCAGTTTTCAGCTCGACGATGGTCCTATGAGTGAGGTGGTTGATTTATATGATCAAAAGCTTCAGCCGCCTATGCTTCTTAAGCTCAAGCCGGCGATTCTGGCCACGGGTATCCATCGCCTGAAAATATTCTATCATGGAAAGAATCCTGGTTCCAGCAACTCGCTGATCGGTATCGATTATCTTATGTTAAAGGATTGCAAGTAAAATGTTCCTTGACAGCAACGGTTATGTTATGTTGTGCCTGCCCCCGGTACCCTGATCCGGTTTATGTGATCATCACGCTCCACAATGCGGCATAGCTAAAAATACAACATTTGAGATTGCGGTGGGTTGTCGATGTACGAATGGACAGATGTTTTAGGAAATTGCGCCTTGAAGTACAAAGCCCAAAACAACTATACTCTCGCTTATGATGTTGAACAAACTGTTACGAGGCGTGTTGGCTGCCGTGATCTTGGTCTGTGGGTGCGAACGCACGGGCACAGGCTGGAAGAAGTCTGCAACTCCGCACGGCGTGGTCGCGGTCTCCCTGCTCACTCTGAACAATCCGCATTTCCGGCAGATTGGCGAGAGCATCACCCAGGAGGGGCGGCGGCTCGGGTACGAGGTCCGTGTTCTGAGCGGCGATTTCGACGTCGCCAAGCAATCCACGCAAGTGCGCTCAATGATCGCGGAGAAGGTCAACGCCATTGTGCTTTCTCCCTGCGATTCCGTGGCGATCGGTCCGGTGGTCCGTGAGGCGAACGTGGCGGGCATTCCGGTGTTCACGGCAGACATCGCCTGCCTCGCGCCAGACGCGAAGATCGTGACACATGTGGGAACGGACAATTATGGCGGCGGCAAACAGGCCGCGCACGCCATGATCGAGGCCTTGGGTGAGAAAGGTGGGCGTGTGGCGATCATCGACCATAAACTCATCGAGTCCTGTGTCCTGCGCGTCAAAGGCTTCAAGGAAATCATCGCGAAGTACAACGCCGACCGTACGGCCGGTCGCATCGAGATCGTTGACGAACGCCCAGGCGGTGCGGCTTATGACGGAGGCATTCAGGCGGCCGAGACGCTGCTGCTGGCACACGCGGAGTTTGACGGAATTTTTGCAGTCAATGACCCCTCGGCACTTGGCGCGAGGGGCGTGCTGGAGAAAGCGGGGCGGGCGGACCGCACGGTATGGGTCGGCTTCGACGGCTCGCCCGAAGGCAAAGCGGCTGTGCGTATGGGCAAGCTGTACGCAACCCCGATCCAGTATCCCGATCAGATTGGCGTGGAGACGATGCGAGCGGTGGTACGTCACTTTAAGGGTGAGGCTCTGCCGACCGAGATGCTGATTCCGACCTCGCTGTACCGCCGATCGGATTCGGGAAAACGGCTTGCGCACATTGAATAATACCACTGCCAAAAAGTATTTATGCTGAAAGGACTATTCCACACACAGGGAGGGACGAGCGTCTGCTCGTCCTAGGCACGCAGACCCG
>JBAXOG010000115.1:0-16067 GCA_037133395.1 bacterium
TTGGGTGCTTCTTTTCAGGAAGTTTTTTCGACAAACCGTGAAGAGCCATATTTTTATTCTTATTGTTGAGTGTATAGCACTCGTCTTTCTTTTTTCACTGTCTGCCTTTTTCTCTGGATGCGAGACGGTGCTTTTTTCGTTGTCACCGATACAAGTTCAGCAACTCCGTGAACGTAATCAGG
Organism: bacterium; assembly: GCA_037133395.1. Taxonomy (GTDB): domain Bacteria; phylum Verrucomicrobiota; class Kiritimatiellia; order RFP12; family UBA1067; genus CAIZQW01. Next base: position 183 of record JBAXOG010000115.1, read on the forward strand.
CCGCAGGGCAGCGCGTGGAAAAGCTTATGGAAACGCCGGCCATGATTTTGTCGACCTTGTTGGTCGGCAACACGTTGGTGAATTTTGCGATTGCTACGCTTGGGTATTTGATTCTAGCAACGATTCTGCCTGCGTATGCTAAACTTGTTGCCATCCCGTTAATGACCCTGATGCTTTTATTGTTTGGAGAGGTGACACCCAAACGTGTGGCCTTGCAATATGCAGAAGCACTTGCGCCTGTCTGCAGCAGACTGTTTCTGTTTTGGTTGTGGTTGTTGAAGCCTTTTAATATGTTGTTGACTACAGGTTCGGCCGTTTTTAAACAAACATTGAGGCGCGAACGTCGCGGATTGACCGATGACGAGCTGATGACCGTTGTGGAACTCAGTGAAGAACAGGGCGTGTTGGATACTGAAGAAGCGGCGATGATGGACGGCATCATGCGGCTTTCAGAATTGAAGGCCAGCGATGAAATGATTCCGCGCGTGGATATGATTGGCCTCGACTTGGACACATCTGTCGAGAAACAACTTCAAATCGCCAGTGTAGCGCATGTGCGTTTCCTGCCTGCGTATGTGCGTACACCGGATGCAATAGAAGGTTTTGTCAACACAGCACGCTTCTTGCTTGATCCGGAACATGATGTGCGGAAGGCTTTGGTGCCGGCTCAATTTGTTCCTGAAAATATGCCACTTGATGATTTGTTGACTTCGCTTCAGCTTTCAGGAACGCATATTGCCTGTGTGTTGGATGAATATGGGGGAACAGCCGGACTGATTACGCGCAGCGATATTCTCGAACTCATCACGGAACCTGTCATGAGTCCAACGGAAAAAGAGCATTCAATGATTCAGCCCTTGCATCAGGATGTCTGGCTGATTGATGGTACGACGAGTCTGGAAGAGGTCAGCAGGACGCTCGACATTCAGCTTGATGCGGATGATGCGGATCGCATAGCCGGTTGGGTCACTTTCCATGCTGAACATTTTCCGCAGCCCGGCGAGCGTGTGGAAGCTCAGGGTGTACGCGTGACGGTGCAGCATATTCGTCGACGTCGTATTGAAACGGTTTATTTAGAAGTGTTGCAACGTGCTGAGCCGGAAGATATCGAACAAGAAGCCATGATCACGACCCACGAATTGGTAGTTGAGCATCAGGGCGGAGGGGAGCAATCATCATGAGTGTCTATCTTCATGGTTTTTTCCTTCTTTCTTGTTTTATGCTGATTGCATTTTTTGCAGGCATTGAAACTGGGGTGTTGTGCGTCAGTCGTATGCGCTTGATTCATCTGGTACGCAATGGGGTTAAAGCTGCAAAGACGCTGTCCTGTTATGTGAATGATATTCAGCGCTTCATTGCGACCGTGTTGGTCGGTAATAATTTGTTTAATGTTATCCTGTCGGTTGTGTCAGCGAGTATGGCTAGCCTTGTCTTTCCGCATCATCAGGGCCTGCAAACGATATGGGCCATGGTCGTTGCATGCATGGTGGTTTTCTTCTCGGAATATTTGCCCAAGCTCTTCTTCTCGGTGCGTCCGCTACGTCGTACGTTATGGGCCATTCGTATCTTTGATGTGATTGAAAAGTTTTTGTATCCACTCGCCAAAATAGTTTTGGTGATCACGGAACTGGTTATGCCCAAGGCCAAACACAAGGAAGATCAACGTTTTCTGATTACACGCGAATACATTGAGGATGTGGTGAGCGATCCACGGGATGGAGCGCAGATCACGAGCATGGAACGTGCGATGATTCATCGCGTACTGGGGTTGCATAATAAGACGGCTTCACAAATCATGACACCTGTTGAAAAGATTATATCGGTCACGGAAGAGATGACGATGAGCGATTGTTTTCAGAAGGTGCGTGACGAAGGGTATGTGCGCTTGCCAGTCTTAAATGTTGATGGTTCCCGGTGTGTTGGCGTGTTGTCCATCCTGGACGTATTCGCCATATCTCCCAATCCAGCGGAAGTACCTGTTCGCACCTTTATGAGACCGCCAATCTTTGTTGATCCCTCGATGCCTGCAGATGATCTCTTGCCCCTGATGCGCAAGAAACGTCAGCACATGGTCTTTGTTCGCAATGATGAACGTAAAGTCGCCGGTATTATCACGGTCGAAAATATATTAACCGTGTTGACGGGTAATCTCGTGTAGTTTGTCCTGAACGTTCTGCTTGCACAACCAAGGGTTTTGCAAGCACCTCTTTCCCTAAAAAAAAATCGACTTTTTTTGCGTTTCACTGTTGACATCCGGTGGGTCAAGGTGTTTAATAATGTCAATAAAGGTCAAACCATGTCTGTAGTGCGCGAAAAGAGTGGCGGATCGATTTTGAGTCCAGGATTGCTCGTAGGACGCTTCGATTACGCTTTAGACCCCAAGAAAAGATTCACCATCCCAGCCGGATGGAGGGATGTCATGGGGGCGCCTGCTTATATCTATGTCATGCCCGATCCACGCGAGAAATGTCTGAATCTAGTACCTCCTGGCGAAATGGAAGGGCGCCTTGCAAAGTTGCGCGAGAAAGCGTTGTTTGACAAGCATGCAAGTGAGGCGATGCGCATCATTGGTGAGAACTCTGAGCAATTGACCGTGGATATACAGGGGCGCATCCGTGTGCGGGACCGGTTGCTGAATTTTGCGGGTATTGATGACAAGGTTGTGATGATCGGAGCCTTTAATCGCGTACAAGTCTGGTCACCAGCATTGCGTCCAGACGTGGAGAAAGTCGACCAGAAGACGCTGGCAGATGCGGTCGACCAGTTGCAGTTCTAATTTTAGGTACAGAGCATTTGCTTGTTGTTGCTGTTTTAAAGAAAGGGTGTCATGCATCTGTCGGTGATGTTGCAGGAAACCATCGATGCATTAGACGTGAAGCCAGGAGGCTGCTACATCGATGGAACGTTGGGAAGCGCAGGGCATTCTGTTGAAATTCTGAAGCGTGCCGGCGAGACGGGAAGGTTGCTCGGGATTGATCGTGATCCAGAGGCGTTGGTGCGGTCGCAGGCAAGACTTTCGGGGATCTCAGGGACGGTTTGTTTGGCGCATGGGACACACGGTGACCTGCAACGGATTACGAAGGCGAACAGATTTGAATCGATAGATGGAATCTTTTTAGACCTCGGTGTTTCATCTGACCAGCTTGATACGCCGGAACGCGGATTCAGTTTCAGATTTGACGGTCCGTTGGACATGCGAATGGATCCGACGCAAGGAGAGTCTGCAGCAGATGTGATTGCGCAGGCGGCGGAAGCGGAACTGGCGACGCTCTTTTGGAAGCTCGGAGAGGAAAAGCAGTCGCGGCGCATTGCAAAGGTCATTGTTCAGGAACGAGCGAGTGGTGCGATTACGACAACGGCTCAACTCGCAGACTTGGTGAGCAAAGCCGTTGGAGGGAAGAAGGGGCCGAGGCATCCGGCTACACGCGTGTTTCAGGCGTTGCGGATGCGGGTTAATCGCGAGATAGAGGATCTGGAGCAGGCGTTGGAAGCTGGCATAAACCTGCTGAAGCCCAAAGGTCGGTTTGCAGTGATTACGTTTGAGAGTCTGACTGACCGGATCGTGAAGCATATGTTTGCCGCACATGTGGGCAAATGGCGGTCGTTGCAGCAAGGGGGTGAGGAGTGGATTGGGACCTTGCCGGAGGCCGAATGGGTGACGCGACATGCGATAGCACCGACGGAAACAGAGATGGAAGCCAATCCGCGTTCGCGCTCAGCAAAATTGCGCGTGATTTTACGAAAAGAGAACTCATATTTAACGGGAAAGGAATTTGATTAATGAAGAGAAACAGGAAGCGTCATGTCCGTATGGACGTCATGCCAAGGTTGCTCGTCGCTTGGGTCGTGACCGTCGTCAGTGTCGCTATTGGCTATTGGTTCATGGACTCTAAATGCAAGCAACTGAATCAAGAAATTCGTAAGCATGAAATGAAGTACGATACACTTGAAAATTCGCGTGCACGTGAAGCCTTGCGCTGGGACGAGAAAAAGACACCAGAAAAACTAGAGCATGCCATGTTGCAAAGTGGGCTTGCGATGGATTATCCAAAGGCGTCTCAGGTCGTGCGATTGGATTCCAGAGGACGGATCGTCGCGGGACAGGTGTCGTTGGCTCGTATTAACAAAGTGAAAGGCGCGGTTTCCACCGTCGCCAACACACAATAATGCGGATGGTTATCCATGCCGGAACGTCCGGAACACAATCGCGTCTGGCTTGTTGCTGCACTGTTGTTTTGTGCACTGTGCAGTCTGGGGGGGAGGTTGGCTTTTTTACATTTAGCCAATCATTCCAAGCTCAACGACTTTGAATACAGTCGTCAGTTACTGGGTATGCGCGGTCGCATTTTTGACAGCAACGGTACTCAGTTCCCCATGGCCATCAGTTTGTCAGCTCGGCAATATTTTGTTGATCCAAAGTCGATCAAAAAAGAGCATAATAAAAAGTATATCATGCAGACCATTTCTTCGGCGCTTAAGCTTCCGATGGATCAGGTCGTGGAATGTTTTAGTCGGACGAACTCACGGTACATTAAGCTGGGTATTCCTACGTGTGATGACAACGCCTTTGCACTCTTGTCGACCAACAAACTCCTGAGCGGTATTGGTTCGGATGAAACGATTGTGCGGTCTTATCCGCAGGGACGGCGCATGTCGCATGTGCTGGGTTTTGTGAACAAGGAAGGTGTCGGATCTGCGGGGGCCGAACTGAAGTATAATGCGTATCTCAAGGGGATCGCGGGTCTGATCGAAGGCGAGAAGGATGCCGCACAGACGGAAATCCGGGATCGTCGGAAAATAGATGTGCAACCCATCGCGGGTTCCGATGTACATCTGACGCTGGATCATAGTATCCAATACGAAGTTGAAAGTGCGCTTCGAGAAGGCATTGAAAAGTGTCAGGCTCAATCGGGATGGGCCATTGTTCAACAGGTGAAGACAGGCGCAATTCTAGCCATGGCATCATTCCCGGATTTTGAACCGGTGAATTATAACGATGAGACGAAGGATGTGTGGCGCAATAAGGCCTTCTCCGAAAATTATGAACCAGGATCCATCATGAAATCATTCACCGTGGCCTCTGCGTTGAATGAGAATCTCGTGACGCCCAACACAATATTTGATGTTGGAGAGGGCATCTTCTTCTGGGCAGGCAAGCCGCTTCGCGATCATGTAACAGGGCGCATCAATGTCACAACCGCACTGAAGAAATCAAGCAATATCGCTTGCGCTAAGATAGGGCTGTTGTTGGGGCCAAAACGTGTAGAAACCTATTTTCGTTCGTTTGGTTTTGGTAGTCCATTGGGCTTGGATCTCAATGGTGAAGAGGGAGGCATTTTGTTGCGCGGTAAAGATTGGGATCGTGATAAATTAAAAATCACGCGTGTCCCCATTGGACAGGGTGTTTGTGTCACGGCCATACAAATGGTTAATGCGTATTCCGCGCTTGCGAATGGTGGTAAGGTGATGAAGCCTTATGTGATTGATAAAATCGTTTCTGCCAATGGGCATGTGATCGTGAAAAACGAGCCTACTGTGCTGGCCCGTCCGATCCGACCAGAGGTGGCTCGTATGGTCTGTGACATGCTTGTAGGTGTGACAGAAGAAGGGGGCACGGGAAAGAAGGCTGGCGTGAAGGGGTATTCCGTTGCCGGTAAAACGGGTACGGCTCAACAGGTCGGGCCAGGGGGTTACTCGAGTACAGATTATTGGGCATCATTTGTTGGCTTTGTTCCTGCCAGTAAACCCATCTTCTGTGTGTTGGTCACCCTTGATCGTCCAGATCCGAAGAAGCAGCGTACAGGTGGTGCAGTGGCAGCCCCAGTGTTTTCGAAAATTGCAACAACAACAGCCCGTTATTTGGGTATTCCGCCGGATGTGCCAGAGGATATGGAAGTGGATGCAAAAGGAATGTGAGTTGACCTACGTGATGTTTTATTTGGTGCAAAGAAATGCTAGCGAACGAAGGCCGTATGAAGTTTTTAGATATTCCAGAATTGAAACCCTTTTTGGTTGATCACCCGCCTGCCATTCAGTTTACAGGTGTCCAGTGTGATTCCCGTCGTGTGCGGCCAGGCGATGTTTTTGTGGCCGTCACGGGCGGGAAGGATGATGGTGTAAAATATGCAATGGCGGCTCTTGCAAAGGGTGCCGTAGCTGTGATTTCGGAGATTCCGTTGCGCGAGTGTGGTAAGGCAACGATTTTGGTCAAGGATGCACGTCAGGTACAAGCGATTCTCGCCTGCGCCATTCATGGCTGGCCCGGTCGCAAGATGGAAGTGTTTGGAATTACCGGAACAAACGGCAAAACAACCACGGCCTGGCTCTTGCATGAAATGTTACGCGAATATGGCCAGCAGGTTGGGTTAATTACCACGGTTCAGATATCCTATCAAGATCGTATCATTCCTGCAGTCCGGACGACGCCGGACGCATGTGAACTCCAGGCGCAACTGGCTGCTATGACGAGTGCAGGTTGTCATTCCGTTGTGATGGAAGTTTCCTCCCATGCACTGCATCAGCACCGTGTGGCAGGCTTGCGTTTTGCCGGAGCCGCCTTTACGAATCTCTCGCATGATCATCTGGATTATCATGGTTCCATGGCGGAATATTGGGAGACCAAGAAGCGGCTTTTCGCCTTGCTTGCCCAGGAAAATCCAGGCGCTCCAGCCGTGTGCTTTATCGATGCGGCGTATGGACAGGATATGGCTGCGTATTGTGCGACATTGCCACTCAAACGCATAACCTGTGGTTTTTCAGATACCGCTGATATTCGAGCGCTGCAGATTGTGCTTACCCCAGATGGCACATCCTTTACGTTTGCAGGTGTCGATCTTCAAGGCCGCGGATCCTTTTCAATGCCGATAAAAAGTCATCTGGCTGGACGCTTTAACATTGCCAATATGCTTTGCGCTGCAGCCTTGGCGCTTGAAGCTGGCGTTCCTCCTGAAACGATTGCGGGTGTCATGCAAAAGGTTTGTCCGCAGTGGGGACGTCTTGAACGTGTTCCCGTCAAAGCCTCTTTTCGTGTCTTCGTTGACTATGCGCATACCGATGATGCGTTGACGCAAGTTCTTTCTGCCATTCGCGAGATGGGAAGTGGACGCATCTTGGTCGTTTTCGGATGCGGTGGCGACCGCGACCGTAAAAAGCGTCCGCTTATGGGGGCAGCTTGTGCAAAAGGCGCGGATGTACTGGTGGTCACATCCGATAATCCGCGTTCAGAAGATCCGGACGCCATCATCACGGAAATTCTTGCTGGCATTCCTGAAGGGACGGATGTCCATGTCCAGCCTGATCGACGGGAGGCCATACGCCTTGCGCTCTCACTCGCTCGCGAGCATGATGTCGTGTTAGTCGCTGGAAAGGGGCACGAAGCCTTCCAAGAAGTAGCGGGTCGTGTCTTTCCCTTTGATGACCGACAAGTTACAAAAGAGGAATACGATTCTCTAACCTGTTGATGTATAATATGTTACACAAGATGACATTTTTTGATAAAATGTCATCTTGAAAAGAGGATCACCATTTGCTATACTTTTATTCTTCAACTGAATATTGGAGAATAGGATAGAACTATGGGTGCAACAGCTCGAATATCGAATGGTGTTTGTTTGGATGTGGATCCATCTGGATGTGAAAGACTGGTAGTGGAACAGATTAGTGCCATGCGGCAGATGGAGCGGTTGGGGAAAGGGCCTCGGAGCGTACTCGTGCTGGGTGCATCTGGCGGATACGGATTGTCCGCGCGTATCGTGTCGGCTTTTGGTATTGGCGCTCAGACAATGGGTGTTTCCCTCGAACGTTCGCCTTGTGAGAAGCGCGGAGGTTCGCCAGGCTGGTACAATAACATTGCTTTTGATGCGATCGCGAAACAAGCTGGCTTAAAAGCGGTCACGCTTCAAGGGGATGCCTTTAGCGAAGCAACTAAATGTGAGGTGATCCAAGCTGCACGCATGAATCAGTTTGAACCCTTTGACTTAGTGGTTTATAGTCTCGCCGCACCGGTGCGCACAGATCCTGAAACAGGTGTACTGCATCGGACAACGATTAGGCCCATCGGTCAGCCGACGCACGCGTTGACGCTTAACCTTTCCACGGGTCAGCTCAAACAGTCGACCCTGTCTACCGCCTCGAAAGAGGAGATCACAGACACGATCAAGGTTATGGGGGGGGAGGACTGGAAGTTGTGGATACACAAACTCCACGCAGCGGGTCTTTTGGCTCCTGGCGTCAAGACTGTAGCCTTTTCTTATATTGGCCCCGCAATTACGAATGATATTTATCGATCGGGTACACTTGGGAGAGCTAAGGCCCATTTGGAAGCTACAGCACATGAATTGACAAGCCTGCTGGCGACGATGGGAGGTGGTTCAGCTCGAGTTGCAGTCTGTAAAGCCGTCGTCACCCGCGCCAGCGCAGTGATTCCCGCAATGCCACTCTACATTGCCGTATTGTTCCGCGTGATGAAAGACATGGGCGTGCACGAAGATTGTTTTGCGCAGATCAATCGTCTCTTTCGAGAACGTCTTTATGTCGATGGAGAGATCCCGGTGGACAGCGAAGGGCGTATTCGTGTGGATGACTGGGAATTGCGCGATGATGTCCAGAAGAAGGTTCTTGAAATTTACAAAATCGTGAATAATGAGAACGTATGGAAGCTCACAGATTTTGAAGGATATCAACATGATTTTTTGGCGTTACATGGCTTGAAAGGTTGAACAGAAAAAGGTATCGAAAAGAACATCTGTTGTGACAGCGGAATATGGTTGACATATTCGCAATATTTGTCATTATAGAACATTCTTTTAGGATTATTGGGTGTAATACGAGCATGATGCCGTAATCACTACTAAGGAGATAGAAAGAGTATGAGCAATAAGACACGTGTTTTAGTTACTGGATTAGGCGTCATCAGTCCGATTGGCAATACCGTCGATGAAATGTGGTCGAACATCCAGAATGGGATTGGAGGTATTGGTCCCATCACAAAGTTTGACGCCTCGCGCGTCGATGCTAAAATCGCTGCGGAAGTGAAAGACTTTGATATTGCTAAATATGTAGATTTTAAGGATGCAAAGCGTATGGCCCTCTTTACGCAATATGCTGTCGCAGCGTCGAAGCAGGCGTGGGCGGATGCAGGCCTGGAAGGTAGCAACGTCAATCCTGAGCGCGTGGCAGTGATGATGGGCAATGGTATCGGTGGAAAAGAAGTCGACCATGAGGCCTATATGACCCTCTTTCAGCGTGGCCCCAGTCGTCTTTCTCCCATGACGATTCCTAAATTGATTCCGAACGAAGCTGCTGGAAATGTTTCCATCGTGCTAAATATCAAAGGAGCTTCCCATACAATTGTGACGGCCTGTGCGTCTGGTACGGATGCGATGGGTATTGCGCTCGACATGATTCGTGCGGGGCGCGCGGATGTGGTTTTGGTGGGTGGGACAGAAGCGGTGATCGCTGAATTTTGCGTGGGCAGCTTTGCCGCAATGAAAGCACTGAGCACGAAGCGTAATAACGAGCCAGGGAAGGCCTGTCGTCCTTTTGACGCAGACCGCGATGGTTTTGTCATGGGCGAGGGTTCTGCTATGTTGGTCATTGAGTCTGAGGCACACGCCAAGGCACGCGGTGCACGCGCTTATGTGGAGTTGGCAGGCTATGGCGCCTCTTCGGACGCTTATCATTTAACCGCTCCAGATCCAGATGCTTCGGGTGCCATTCGGGCGATGAAACTTGCACTCCAGGATGCAGACCTCCAACCGGAAGATATCGATTACGTGAATGCGCATGGAACATCGACGCCACTTAATGATGCTATGGAGACAAAGGCTGTCAAGGGTGCGTTCGGCGACTATGCTCGTAAGCTCAAGATGTCCTCGACGAAGAGCATGACGGGGCACTTGTTGGGCGCAGCAGGCGCACTGGAAGCTATTATCTGTACACTGGCGATCCGCGATGGCTTCTATCCTCCGACCATCAATTACGAGAATCCGGATCCTGCATGCGATTTGGATGTCGTCCCGAATAAGGGCGTGAAGGGGCCGATCCGTGCTGCTATTTCAACATCGCTTGGCTTCGGTGGACATAACGGGGTCATTGTTTTTAAAGCACTTTAATCATTAGGTAAAGGTTAATATAATATGAGTAAAACCATTAAGGAACGAGTACCCCTGGTGCCAGAAAACCAACCCTATCCTGGCCCGATGGAGGAATTGCTTCCGCATCGTCATCCTTTTCTTTTTGTCAAAAAATTATTGAAGGTGGGTAAGTCGGAATTCGTCGGTGAGGCAATCTTCCCTGCGGATACGGCTTTCTTTGCTGGGCATTTTCCGAATCATCCTGTGGTTCCTGGCGTTATCTTGGTTGAGATGATGGCGCAGTGCGGCGGGGCAGGTCTGATTGCAAATGGGACGGTTCCTATCGATGGACTCTTCTTCCTCGTGAATGTCGACAATGCGAAGTTCCGCCGTCAGGTTGGTCCAGATGAATTGGTCCATATTGAGGTGAAAAACACCCAGGAGGGAACACGCATGGTCAAGCAGCATGGCATCGCCACCGTGAATGGTGAAGTCGCGGTTGAAGCGGACTTCGCGTGTATTCTTGGTACCCGTAAATAAGTGGGGCGTTTATGCCCTCACCCCTTTTACAGGTCCGAAATCTTTCTATCACGTTCACGCGTGAAGGTCATGTTTTTAGCCCTGTACGTAGTGTTTCCTTTGATGTGAATGCAGGTGAACGGGTCGCGCTTGTCGGTGAGAGTGGTTGTGGCAAGAGTCTAACCGCGTTATCGCTTGTCCGTTTATCCCCCACAGAACGTGCTCGCCTCTCAGGTAGCATTTTATTTAATGGCGAGGAGCTTTTAGGAAAATCCGACAAGGCGCTTTCTGCTGTTCGAGGACGTGGCATTGCTTATGTCTTTCAGGATCCATCCGCTAGCTTAAATCCAGTCATGCGCGTCGGGGCTCAGATTGTTGAGGCGTTGCCTCCCGGCACAACGGAGTCGGCTGAGTATGTAAAAGGACTTCTGGCGCGTGTTGGCATTCCAGATCCTGTTCGCGCGATTCGTGCTTATCCTTCAGAAATGAGCGGTGGACAGCAGCAACGTGTGATGCTGGCGATGGCTCTTGCGGCGCGTCCCCAGTTGCTCGTTGCTGATGAACCGACAACGGCACTCGATGTGACAACTCAGCAGCAGGTGCTTAATCTGATTGATGAGTTGGCGCGTGATTTTCAGATGGCGGTTTTGTTGATTACGCACAACCTGGGCCTGGTCGCGGGGCGCATGCAACGCGTCAACGTGATGTATGCCGGTTGCGTTGTTGAGTCAGGATGTGTGGAGGATGTGTTATTGAATCCGCACCATCCGTATACGCGTAGACTGCTGGCGGCCGTTCCTCGACTTGATGCGCGTCGCGGTGAATACCTATGCGATATTCCAGGTACTGTCCCATCCCCAGAGGCTTTGCCTGCTGGTTGCGCATTTGGTCCACGGTGCACATTTGTCCAGGAAGCGTGTAGCATGACTGAGCCTCCGTGCCAGGCCGATGGCGACCATACGTGGCGATGCCAAGATCTGAGTCGACTCTCTGTCAATCATGTCAATAGGGTCTCATGAAAAAAAAGAAATGCTTTAAACTCCGTGCGCCGTTGACCATCAAGGGGGGTATTCGTGCTCAGACTGAGCACGCAGGACCATTTCGTGTGTGGTGGAGTCGCCGCTGGACAGACGTGCTCGAAGGGTTTCGTATGGGGCCTCGCTTGGGGCGGGGCCGGCATTATGCGATTAGCGGACAAGTATCTGAGCTCAGCCTGATATCAGGGTGTGTGGCCGCCGAAGTGCAAGGTGCGCTTGCGGATCCGTATCGTTGTTCAATTCGCTTCGCATCTCTCGAGGCAGCACAAAAGGAAAAAGTCGTTGCGGCTTTGAAGACCCGCCCGATGTTGATTGCTCGACTGCTTGCAGGGGAATTGCCGCATGACGTTGAAACGCTCTTTGAGCAGGTTCAGGCTCCGTTGTTTCCGCGACGCTCGGGCGATATTCAAAGTAAATGCAGTTGTCCTGATTGGGCAAATCCCTGTAAGCATCTTGCCGCGGTTTACTGTCTGCTCGGCGAAACGATTAGCAAAAACCCATTACTGTTGCTTGCATTACGTGGAATATCGCGTGCCGATTTAATTGCTGAGTTGTCTAACAACGAGAGCACAGATAAGGAAGTCGCTTCGCTGCGGCAAAAAGCAAGAATCAAAAAATCTTGTGCTCATGATGACCCGCTCACGAGCGAATCCTTTTATGGGACGTCACATCCACCCCTCGCTGATTTTGGCGCGTTGCCACATTCAGACATTGCTGCGCCCCTTGTTCAACGGTTGGGACCTCTTCCGTTCTGGCGGGGACAGGAACGTTTTACGGATACGCTTGAACATTTGTATGCCCGCGCAGCATCGCGTGGCATGACGGTCTGGAGCGGTGATCCGCTCGATCTTCGCCGCCCCGAAGAAAAAATTATCGTCAAGGGAGCATCGCTTCATCTCAAGCAACATTTGCGCATTGAGCGCGCATAGGCGGTGATGAAGGACGTGGACATGCGACTTGTCTGTACGACCAAAGTAGCGTATACTGTCGCTATTAACTTTAAACCGTTACGAGGATAATTTCATGTCAGTTCGTGTTCGTTTCGCTCCAAGTCCTACCGGCAATGTTCATATCGGGAACATTCGCGCCGCTATTTTTAATTGGCTGTTTGCCCGTCATGCAGGGGGCAAGTTCCTCCTACGTGTTGAAGATACCGACCGGGAACGTTCTACGCAAGAAGCGATTCATACCTTGCTGGCATGCATGGAATGGCTCGGCTTGGATTATGATGAGCCGGAACTGTATCAGAGTAAGCAGACGGAGCGTCATATCGCTGTTGCAGAGGATCTGGTTGCACGCGGCTTGGCATATCGCGATAACAAGGGCGGCGGTGGCGAGTGCGTCATTTTCCGTATGCCAAAGCAAGGCAAGGTTGAGTATACGGACCTGGTGAAGGGAACGTTGAAGAAACAAGCGGAAGATACTCAAGATTTTGTGATTGTGCGTTCTGATGGCACACCGGTCTTCCATTTGGCCAATGTTGTCGATGATGTGGACATGAAGATCACGCACGTCATCCGTGGTGATGATCATGTGGAGAACACCTTTAAACACATTGAGCTTTTCAAAGCGATGGGCGCTCCGATTCCGCAGTATGCGCATTTGCCCATGATCGTTAACAATCAGGGGAAGCCCTATTCAAAACGTGATGGCGCCGCCTTCGTGGGTGAATTTAAAGAGCAGGGTTATCTGCCACAGGCATTGTTCAACTTCCTGCTGTTGTTGGGCTGGGCGCCTGGCGATGATCGCGAAGTCTTGACACGCGAGGAGATGATCCAGCTCTTCACCTTGGATCGCTGTAAGTCGAGTGCTGCGCGTTTTGACACCAAGAAGCTCATTTGGATGAACGGTGAATACATTCGCAATACGCCACGGGAAGGATATACCGCTGAATTTATTTCTCGCGTGACAAACGCAGGGCTTTCCACAGAGGGTGTTGATTTGAATGGCATCATGGACCAGATGCAAATTCGTACCAAGTTTTATTCGGAAATCCCAGGGACGTGTACCTACTTTTTTACGGAAGAGTATGCCTTTGATCCCAAGGGTGTTGAGAAGCGCTTAAAGGGTGAGGGCGTTTCCGCGTTGCTGGACGAAGTCGCGGATAAATATGCCGCGCTTCCGGTGTTTGATGTCCAGTCTGCTCATGACTTGACCGCCGCCATGGGCGAAGCCAAAGGTACAGGCATGGGTTCTATCGTTCATCCTGTGCGCATGGCGACGACAGGCCTGACTGAAGGTCCTGGCCTCTTCGAGCTACTCGTGCTCCTGGGCCGTGACCGCACCTGCGCACGTCTACGCAAAGTCGCCCAACGTCTCCGCGATCAGACGTTGTAGGGCGACGAGGTTTGAATAGTGGAATGTTGGAATATTGGAATAGTGGAACTGGAAACTGCTACTGCCGACTGCTACTCTCCCCTTATAGCCCCGTCGCCCATGCGCGTACCGTAGCTTCAGCCACATCACGCAGCTTGATGCGCTTCAGGCGACTGGTGTCACCAGTACAGATTTCAACGGCACGGCGGTGGATATGAAACTCGTCAGCGAAAAAGGAGATGATGGCCTCGTTCGCTTTTCCGTCCACGGGTGGCGCTTGAATGCGCAGCCGCATCCAGTCGGGGTCAAATCCTATAACCTCCGTACGCTTAGCGCGTGGCGTCACTTTGAGTGTCAGCATGACCCCATCAGCACGTGTCACAATCCAACTCATTGTACAAAGGGAGACGTGATCAGTTTGTAGAGACCGGTCTGAATAATACCGTAGATAAAATTTACGATAAAGAAAAATATCATCGGAGTAAAATCAATACCGCTGGTTGCGGTTTGGCGGCGCGAGAAGCGCCCCAAAAGCACGTCTACGCTTTCCGTGCAAATCAACATGACGGTCTTCAGGCCAAAGATCATGGAAAGAAAATTGCCTAAGATAAAAAGTAAAAGAGCATTATTCATCCACATCAAGCCATCCCCGCAGGACATCAGGGAGAGCCAGCCGATTTTCAGCAAAACAGCAATGGGATGTCCGATCAGAAACATACTGGCAGCAGGAGCTTGCGCGTTAGGCACGAGCGTTGATAGGACACTCGGGATCAAGCCGAGGCTGATGATAACCGCCGTAATGCCAAAATGAAGGACGATTAAAACGAATGGTTGTAGCATGAAAGGAATCTGGGAGAACGGCCTCGCAAAAAAAGCAAAAGCCTCTGCAGCACGCGTTAAACGGGCCGGGCGTGCAAGCAGGCGGAGAATGAAATAGAGTGTCCAAAGGCGAATAATAAAAAGAGCAAACTGCAGTCCGCCATAGAAGAGCTGAAATCCAAATGACACATGTTGCGGATCGGGCGTAAAAGAAAAGAGGGTACCAAAGGCAAAGGTGACTCCGCTGCCAAAGCGCATGAAGAAGATGGTTTTGAATACGCAAAAAAAGCAGAGCAACGTCAATGATGCGATTTGATCCGGGAGCATGAGCACGGGCCGTAAGAATTGCAATATGCTGTCTACAAAACGTGTCGTCCCTGACAGAAATGGATTAAAATAAAATTCGTTTGCAGGTTTTACCCAAAATCGGATCCAAAACAGCAACAAAAAAAGATTAACAATAAGCTGAAGATAGTACATGTTTTAAAAAGTTTTTCAGGATGTTCGGCTACCAATAATGAACAACAAGAGCCGCAACACCCATGCCTAATAGCATGCCTGCAAAGACTTCCTTGCGCGTGTGGCCCAGGAGTTCCTTGAGATGATGCATTTGGCTGAGACGACGTTCCTTGAAGAGCTCTTGAATCATCTGGTTGAGCACGATGGCCTGATGTCCAGCCGCGCGGCGCACACTGGCGGCATCAAACATCGTGACGGCTGCAAAGAAAAAACTTAAAATGGAGACAGGCGCATCAAACCCATTGGTCATGCTGATGGACGTGGACAACGCGCAGACAAGAGCAGAATGTGCGCTGGGCATGCCCCCAGTACTTAAGAAATAGCGAAAGTCAAATTGACGTGTCCGCGCAAAGCCCAATAACATTTTAATGAGTTGTGCAATGCCCCATCCCAGGAAAGCGGCCCATAGACAAGGCGATTTAAACAATAAAAGCGGATCATGATGTATAACCATAACTAACCTATAACGTCACTGGAAAGTTTCATTATGGCATGATGATGGGGTCTAGTGCAATACTGCAATTAAAGAAGTTAAAACATTGCCATTCCATAGGGATGGCTAGGCTGTAGCAGTTTAGGCTGTAGGCTATTAGGTGAAACGC
>JBAXOG010000116.1:0-15987 GCA_037133395.1 bacterium
CAATTATCTAACACATTTCAAATAAAGATGTTACAACTCCTCCATCCTCCCTCCTACCTCGGGTGTTGATTCAACAAAGTTGAATCGCACCCGACATACGAAACCCAGCAAAAAATCGTCTTTGTTTTGTCTCACGTTCAGAGTATACTATCTCTTCAATTTTTGGAGGAACTTAAGGTATGGCACTTGCAAAGCGCACACTGGAAATAAGCGTACAGGAAATCAATGTTCCTGTGACAGGCGCAGGATTGCTGGATAAATCATCGCATTTGCTATCTGCAGAGCTGATTTGGCCACGCGTTGGCATTGCCCAAAAGGCTTCTTCTCAGCCTTGCCAATTGCAAAAAGGCCATGCAGATTATGAAAAGGCCAACTGGGGCACTCGTATTCTGTTTAAGGAAAACGTCGAAGGCAAATTTGCTTTGCGAATATCCCTGACGGAAGTACTGGACGATGAGGAACTTGAAAAATTCTTGCGTTCTTTCAGCGGTGCTGCACTCTCCTTCGGAGCAGACATGCTGGCCCCCCTCTATCCGCCCTTTGGCAAACTCATTGCCGCCCCCATTGACTATATCGCCAAGGATATTGAAAATTATCCCGGCCCCACACGCTTAGTCGAAGGGCTCGTTGAACTCGATGCCGCAGATTTTCTTGAAAACGCTGAAACGTCCCTCACCATTCGCTTTGTGACAACCCAATCCATCACGTTATCCGTCACGCGTCGTGTCGCGGGCCGTATCCGCCATGAGAAGAAGCCTGTCCTTTCCAAGGGGGAAGCCAACGGCGACATCACGTTACTGATACGCACACTCTAGCGATGACTTCACACTGTTTCTGAACAATCAACGATCCCCTAAAATATGAACATGACGATTATCTATCTTCTGGCCGGAACAGTCGCTTATCTGATGGGATCCATTCCTTTCGGCTTTCTGATTGCCAAAACGCAAGGCATTGACATTCGTACAGTCGGCAGCGGAAACATTGGCGCAACAAATGTATTCCGTTCTGTCAGTAAAAAATTGGGAGTCGTCACGTTTGCCCTCGATTTTCTCAAAGGATGGTGTGGTGCGGCACTTTTGCCGTTGATCGTAGCTCATCTTGCGGCTACCCCTCCGAGCGGACTGGCAAAGGAGATCCTGCCTGTCTTTTGTGGAGCCATGACGATCATCGGACACAACTGGACCTGCTTTCTGGGCTTCAAGGGCGGCAAAGGTATTGCCACAAGCGCAGGCATGCTGCTGGGGCTCTCTCCCATTGGTGTTATTATCGGACTCAGCGTCTGGGGTATCACGTTCTTTTCGACACGATACGTTTCTGTGGCATCCATTTGTGCGGCCTTATCGATGGCCATTGTTGTATGGCCCTTATACCTAATCCACCTAAAAACACACGGCATTTGGTTCCCTTCCGTACTGACGTTAATTGCGGGGCTGGCTATTTGGAAGCATCGTGCAAATATTGCACGCCTTCGCGCAGGTACTGAAAGTCGCTTTGACTTTAGAAAAAAAAGGTCTTCATGAAAATAACAATCATCGGTGACGGCGGCTGGGGAACAGCCATTGGACTTTTGCTCAACGCAAATGGTCACGCCATCACGCTCTGGGGACCCTTCGAAGATTATCTGGAGGAGATCCGGAGCACGGGCGAAAACAATCGTTATCTCAAGGGCGTTAAGTTGCCCGACACCTTGCGCTGGACATCCAATCCATCCGAGGCCGTTGCTGGGGCTGAACTGGTCGTACTCGCCATGCCCTCTAAATTTTTCGCCGATGTCTGCAGAACGTTTTCTGGACTCATCTCTCCAACCCTTCTTGTGGTGAGCCTTACCAAGGGACTGTGCGAAGCAACCCATTGTCGCATGAGTGAACTGGCGCAAGATATTCTACACATCCCTCATGTCGTTGTGCTCTCTGGACCGAGCCATGCGGAAGAGGTCGCACGTAATATCCCAACCGCTGTGGTCGCTGCTTGCGAAGACGAAGCACGTGCACAGCAAATCCAACAAATTTTCACCGCGCCTTTCTTCCGTGTATACACCTCCACAGATCCGATTGGCGTCGAAATCGGAGGTGCCGTCAAGAACGTGATCGCCATTGCCGTGGGTGCCTCGGACGGACTGGGCTTTGGCGACAACACCCGCGCCGCCCTCATCACCCGCGGATTGGCAGAACTCATACGCTTCGGGATCGCATTTGGCGCCAAGCCCGAAACGCTTTCAGGTCTCAGCGGTGTCGGCGACCTCATTGTGACCTGCACCAGCCGTCACAGCCGTAATCATACCGTCGGTGAACGCCTCGGCAAGGGTGAAGCCATCAAAGACATCCTGAGCAGCATGAAGATGGTCGCAGAAGGTGTCTGGAACGCAAAGGTCATTTATGCCTTGGCTAAACGCGCTCAGGTCTCCATGCCCATCACCGAGGTCGTCTACGGTCTCTGTTATGAAAAGCTTTCGGTCAAAGAAGCTGTTACCCGAATCATCTCGCGCGACTCAAAACCTGAACACAGCAACGCCTAGTAATGGACTAACCCATGAGCAACCGAATCGAACGGGCTGATTTTTTTATTGTCGGTAGCGGCATCGCCGGGCTCATGAGCGCCTTGCATCTGGCCGACCATGGACGCGTATTACTGGTGACAAAAAAACGCCTCAATGATTGTAACACCAACCAGGCTCAAGGCGGCATTGCCTGTGTCATGGACAAGGTGGACAGCTTTGAGGAGCACATCCGCGATACACTCATTGCTGGCGCCGGATTGTGTGATGAGAAGGTTGTGCGTGAAGTCGTCTCAAGCGGACCCAAGCGCATCCAAGAGTTGATTGATCTCGGTGTGGAATTCCATCGGAAAGCGGATGGCTCAAATGAATTTGACCTCGGACGTGAAGGCGGACACTCCCAGCGTCGCGTTTTACATGCGGGCGACATCACCGGTCAACGCATCGAAGCGGCCTTGGTAGGTCGCGTGTTGGCGCATCCCAACATCCAGACGCTCGAACACACGATCGTCATTGACTTGATTACCACGCGCTGGCTCAAGCATTCCAATTCCAAAAATCAGTGCGTCGGTGCGTATGTGCTCAACCAATTGACGGGCGAAATTTACGCCATTCAATCCCCTGCTACCCTTCTCGCGTCTGGCGGTTGTGGCAAAGTGTACCTCTATACCTGTAATCCTGACATCGCAACGGGCGATGGTATTGCGCTCGCGTGGCGTGCAGGGGCACGCATTGCCAATATGGAGTTTATCCAGTTCCATCCCACCTGCCTTTATCATCCGCAGGCCAAGCGCTTTCTGATCAGCGAGGCTGTCCGCGGCGAAGGCGCGGAACTCGTCGATGCCGAGGGGCGCCCCTTCATGAAAAAGTATGACCCGCGTGGTTCGCTCGCGCCTCGCGATGTAGTCGCCCGAGCCATCGACTCTGAAATGAAACGAACCGGAGCGCCTTATTGTTGCCTCGATATCCGACACAAATCGCAAAGCTATTTGCAGGAACGGTTTCCTAAAATTTATGAAACCTGCGCAACGTTCGGCATCAACATGGCCACGGATCTTATCCCTATCGTCCCCTCGGCGCACTATTGCTGTGGCGGCATCCAAGCAACCTTGGATGGCGTCACCTCGTTGCCGGGGCTCTACGCGGTTGGAGAAACAGCCTGTACGGGCTTGCATGGCGCAAACCGCCTGGCCAGTAACTCGCTTCTTGAAGCCGTTGTCGGCGCGTATGAAACAGCAAACCGCATCCGCAACACTCCACACCCACTTCCCCGAAACATCACCATCCCTTCCTGGGAATATGGAACCGCTGTTGCAAGCGATGAAGCAGTCATGGTGGCCCATAACTGGATGGAAATTCGAACCTGTATGTGGGACTATGTAGGCATTGTCCGCACCAACAAACGCCTGATGCGTGCCAGTAACCGTATCCGCAACCTCCGTCGTGAAATCCGCTCGTATTACTTTGATTATTTAGTCACGCCTGATACGTTGGAACTCCGTAACCTTGCACTTGTCGCAGAACTCATCATCCGCAGTGCCATGAGGCGGCAGGAAAGCCGCGGACTTCACTTCACCCTCGATTATCCCGCGCTGCTCGATCCTCCGCGCAATACGGTCTTACCAGGAGGCAAGCACTAACGCACCATGACCGCGCCTCTTCGCAAGCAATGGATCCAACTCGCCTCGCTGACACTCGCACATGCCGTTGCTGACACCTTCGTGGGCATTATCTCACCCGTCATGGTCCCCCTGTGTGACCACTATCGCGTAACGCTTCCTATGCTCATCTTTGCCTCGTCGATACTGGGCTTCTCATCGAACATCTTTCAAATCCCCATCGGTCATCTACATGCAAAATTGACCTCTCCCATCTTAATTGCAGGGGGTGTCTTGCTCGCGGGTACCTCGGTCTTCATGACGCAACTTCCATTGACCGGCACCCTCAGTGTCGTATTGATGTCCCTCATCGCCATGGTCGCCGGGCTCGGCGTCGCAACCGTCCATCCGGAAGGCCTGCGGGCGGTCCACGGGCTCAAGCTCATTCCCTCATCCCTTTCAACCTCCGTCTTTATGGTCGCGGGGTTTTTCGGTTTTTCCAGTGGCGCATTACTCTCTTCAACGCTCGTTGACGGGTTTGGAATGGGAAGCCTTGTTTATCTCTATTTGCTGGCCCCGCTCTCGATTATTCCGCTCTATCTCTGCAAGATGCGCTTGCCCATTGAAGCAGAGATGGTAGTGGAACTACCGAACTCAACAGACAAGATACCGCGCGTCCCCTTTATTCCGCTCTTCATCATGGCCTCTCTCTTGGCCATCTGCTCACAAACACAAGCCACACTTCTGCCCGCTTACCTGCAAAAAGAGGTTGGGTATTCCCTCTCGTTTAGCGGACTCTCCTTTACCTTGTATGGTCTGGGTGGCATGGTCGGGGCTGTGGTCTGGGGCGCACTTGCACCTCGTATCGGCCACTTGCGCATTTTGATTTCCGTCACGCTGCTGGGCGCACCCATGACATTGATTTATTTACTCTGGGCCCCCCACAGTAAATGGGCTGTAGCCTTTTTGGTCTTCACCGGATTTATTGTCTATACGGGGTTTCCGCTGTGCATCACGCTGGCGCGCTATGCTCAATCATCGCTACGTTTCGGTCAGCGCATGGGCTTCGCCAGTGGTGGTAGCTGGGGCATTGCCGCCATGACACTCTGGTGTCTTGGCCCCCTATCAAACTATACAGGACTTGGCCCTCTGCTCCATCTGATCTGGATCGGATATATCCTTGCCGCTGTCATCGGCATCTATGCAGCCCGGCGTGCAAGGTAATTTTGCCTCGTTATATGTTGTCTAAAATTCTACCGCAACCCCCGAGTATCAACAGCTCAGTTCAAATAATAAGAACCAAGCGTATTGGCTTCGCGAAATACTTTTGAGGTTACCGACAAGAACCGCGTTTTACTTCAACACGCTCGCACCCAAGACAATGATCAGAAGACCTAAGCCGAGATGTGCGACAGCAACCGTTCGAAACAGCCACGGACGCGCAGTCACATATACGATGGCGCGACGCATTTGCCAAGGATACAAAATCAGAACCATGCCCTTGACAATGCAGATGTAAGCAAAGGTCACAAGAACCAAACGCCACGGTGATTGATGAACCCTTGCAACATGCAACAGTTCATAGGGGAAGAGCGTCAGGATCGCACCCAGAGCTCGGCATGCCAACAGGTTTTCCATCCACCAACAGGTCAGCGGAATGCACGCCGCAACCGCGATCGGCAAATAACACTTATACGGATTGATCAAGTCAAGATCCATCATCCAGAGCGCATAACCCGCCCAACTCCAGGCGATGGCCGTCAGCACATATCCGACAATCAACTGACGGGGCAACGCATTCAATACGCGGCTCATCTTTTCAGGTAACACCAGAAAGGAAATTCCCCACGCACCCAAGCAACACCCGATCACAGTACACCACACCGATAACGTCATACATTATCCTTTCAGCGCATGCTTTTGAATCTTAAATAGTTCTTTGATCCCTTTTGTCGCCAACGTGCGCAATGTGACAAGATCCTCTTCTGTAAAGGGATTATGTTCGGCTGTCCCTTGAATCTCGACATACCGTCCGTCATCGGTCATCACAACATTCAGATCAACATCTGCCGTCGAGTCATGGATATAATCCAAGTCGAGTTCTGGATCCCCATTGCACAAGCCAACACTGACGGCTGCAATGAAATGCTTCAAGGGCGACTTCTGTAGCTTACCTGCTTTTATCAACACGGTAATTGCATCCGCTAACGCAACCATGCCGCCAGTAATCGACGCACAACGCGTGCCCCCATCTGCCTGCAAGACATCACAATCAATCGTAATCGTCCGCTCACCTAAGGCTTTCATGTCAACAGCGGCGCGCAACGCACGACCCACGAGCCGGCTGATTTCCGTGCTGCGCGCATCAGGTTTGCCCTTCTTGATCTCGCGGTCCTTGCGATCTTTCGTGCTGGACGGGAGCATACTGTACTCAGCTGTTACCCAGCCTTCTCCCTTGCCTTTCAAGAACGAGGGCACCTTCTCTTCAACACTAGCCGTACACAGAACCCAGGTATCCCCTTGACGCATCAGAACAGAACCGGCTGCGTATTTCGTAAACTGCCGTTCTAAACTGACAGGACGCAATTGATTAGCTTTTTTCATAATTTAAATCAAAAAGAGGTTCGGGATGACCCCCGAACCTCTTTGTTGTGAGGGACCCATTTATTTTTTCAGAGCCGCACTGATCTCCGCCAGCTTAGCCTTGAGCGCATAAGGAAGCCGGTTACCGAACTTCGCATAAGACTCTTCGACCGCTGTGATCTCCTTCTTCCAGCCTTCCGTGTCGACCGAGAGGAGTGCTTCCATCGTTGCCGTCATACAAGCTGCATCACGGTTCTTATCGACATACCCTGTCATATCGAGTGCGTCCGCAGTCGGGAGGAAACCGATTGCGGTCTCCTTGGCCTTGCCCTTGCCCTCGATACGCTCGCAGACCCATTTGAGAACGCGGGCGTTGTCGCCGAAGCCATTCCACATGAAACCTTTTTCGTCCTTGCGGAACCAGTTTGTGAAGAATACCTTCGGAAGCTTGTTGGCGTCCGTGCGCAGCGGCATCGTGAGCCAGTGCAAGAGATAGTCGGCGGTGTTGTAGGAGAAGAACGGCAACATCGCCATCGGGTCACGGCGGACAACGCCGATCTGGCTGAGGTTGGCAGCCGTGGTCTCTGAGCCTGCTGCTGACCCCATGAATACCGCATGCGTCCAGTCCTTGGCCTGATTGACCAGAGGAATGACGGTCGGCCGGCGTCCACCGAAGAGGAATGCATCGATCGGCACGCCTGCTGGATCTTCCCAGTTGGCGGCGATCACGGGGCACTGCGTCGCCGGCGCTGTAAAGCGGGCATTCGCGTGTGCTGCAGGTCCTTCTTCGCCCTTGGCATTGACATAGACCTTCTTGCCCTGCTCATTGACCTTCAAGGTCAAATCATCACCCTTCCAGCCGATGACATGCGCCGGAGCCGGCACGCCCATGCCTTCCCACCAGATGTCGCCATCGTCAGTCAGCGCGCAGTTGGTGAAGATGGTGTTCTTGGTGATCGTGCGCATCGCGTTCGGGTTAGAATCCATGGAGGTCCCTGGCGCAACGCCGAAGAAACCGGCTTCAGGATTGATCGCCCAGAGACGGCCGTCTTCCTTGATCTTCATCCAGGCGATATCATCGCCGATGGTCTCTACCTTCCAGCCCGGAAGCTTGGGCTCCATCATGGCGAGGTTGGTCTTGCCGCAGGCGCTCGGGAAGGCCGCCGCGATGTTGTAGGACTTACCTTCAGGCGAGGTGAGCTTGAGGATGAGCATGTGCTCAGCCAGCCAGCCCTCTTGCTTCGCCATATAGGAGGCGATACGGAGCGCGAGACACTTCTTGCCAAGAAGCGCGTTTCCACCATAGCCTGAACCGAAGGACCAAATTTCGCTGGTCTCTGTGAAGTGAGCAATGTACTTCTTGTCGATCGGTGCGCAAGGCCAAGTCGAATCCTTCTGGCCAGCCTTCAGCGGGGAGCCGATGGAGTGCAAACACTTGATATATTCGCCCTTCGCACCGAGCTGCTTCAGAACCTTTGTTCCGACGCGCGTCATGATGTGCATATTGACAACCACATACGGGGAATCGGTCAATTCCACGCCGATCTTGGCGATATCCGAGCCGATAGGCCCCATGGAGAAGGGAATCACATAGAGCGTGCGGCCCTTCATGCAACCCTTGTAGACTGCGGTCATGGTCTTTCTCAGCTCTGTGGGGTCAATCCAGTTGCAGTTCGGCCCAGCATCCTCTTTACGTGTGCAAGCGATGTAGGTGCGATCTTCGACGCGCGCGACATCTGACCAGTGCGAGCGGGCCAGATAGCAACCCGGACGCTTCTTCGCGTTCAGCTTGGTGAACACCCCACCCTTCACCATGATGTCGCACATTTCCTTGTATTCGGCCTTCGAACCATCGCACCACACCACATTCTTAGCTTGTGTGAGTTTCGCAAAATTATTCACCCATGCCAGCAGTTCTTCATGCTGAGTCGGGAGTTTAGCAACAACAGCCTTTTTGGCTGTCGATTTGGCAGTCTTTGAGCAGGCACATTTACACGTGGCTGTTTTATTGCAGGACATGGTTAAACCTCATTATGCATTTTTTGAACTCTTGGCATACGATCCGTGCAACACACACGACTCGTGCAAAAGTTGGCATATTATTATATCGATTTGACAATGCTGCCGCAACCCTAAACGCAAACTTTTTTACAATTCACCGGCATATTTTGCGGTGGCTGTAATGATCGTCGCGGTTGTACCATCCATCGAGACCAGAAAATCGTCTGCCTTGAAACGGACCCATTCCCCATCCTGTTCAATGCGGATGATGCCTGGCGGACAAGCAGCCACTAAGGGTTCATGCCCCGCCATGATGCCGAGCGAACCATCATAGGTCCGTACTTCAATCTGGGTCACCTCGCCGCTGATGACCTCGCCACCCAGCGCTAGGATGCGAAAAGGAAATGTTCTGTTTTCCATGTTATTTCTTCAGGGTCTCCGCCTTTGTATGAACATCTTCAATGGTTCCAACCATGTAGAAGGCCTGTTCAGGAATCTCGTCACACTTGCCGTCAAGGATAGAGGCAAATGCACGAATGGTGTCTTCTAATTTCACATACGCGCCCTTAATACCCGTAAAGGCCTCCGCCACATGAAAGGGCTGGGACAGAAGCTTTTGGATCTTGCGAGCACGGGCAACCGTGAGTTTGTCGAATTCCGAGAGTTCGTCCATACCCAAGATTGCAATGATGTTACGCAAATCTTTGTAACGCTGCAGAACTTCTTGTACGCCCTGCGCCACACGCAAATGTTCCTCGCCCACAACATCGGCCGTCAACAAGGATGAACTTGAGGTGAGCGGGTCCACGGCCGGATAAATTCCCTGCTCCACAATCGCGCGGGACAACTCTGTTGTAGCATCCAAGTGCGAGAAGGTCGCAGCAGGCGCAGGATCCGTATAATCGTCCGCAGGCACATAAACCGCCTGCACAGAGGTGATGGACCCATCTTTTGTAGAAGTAATTCGTTCTTGCAATTCACCCATTTCCGTCCCCAGCGAGGGTTGATAACCGGCTGCCGACGGAATGCGTCCCAACAAGGCGGAGACCTCTGCTCCAGCCTGGGTAAAGCGGAAGATATTATCGACAAAGAGTAAAACGTCCTGATGCATGGTGTCACGGAAATACTCGGCAACGGTCAATGCCGACAAGGCCACGCGTGAGCGCGCACCTGGAGGTTCGTTCATTTGCCCAAAGACCATCGAGGTCTTCTCCAACACCCCTGCCGTGGCCATTTCCTTATACAATGCCGTTCCTTCGCGCGTCCGTTCACCCACACCCGCGAAAACGGAATAGCCTCCATGCTCATGAGCAATATTATGAATCAATTCCTGAATGAGCACGGTCTTTCCCACGCCAGCACCCCCAAAGAGACCTATTTTGCCCCCTTTGCGATACGGAGTGATCAGATCGATAACCTTGATGCCTGTCACCAAAACCTGCGTGTTAGGATCTTGATCAATAAAGAGTGGCGGCTGCCGATGAATCGGCAGACGAACGTCCGACACAATAGGACCTTTCCCATCCACAGGATGTCCCAACAAATTCATGACACGCCCGAGCGTGGGTTTCCCCACAGGCATGGAAATAGACTCGCCAAAATCAACAACCTCGGCATCCCGAACCAAGCCGATGGTCGAATCCATAGCGATGGTGCGTACACGGCAATCCCCCAAATGCTGCGCGACTTCCAAGACCAGATTGTTCGGTTGATCATTGATCATGGAGTTCGAGGTGGCTAACGCATTGAGCAACCTCGGGCGGTATCCGTCAGGAAACTCCACGTCCACCACAGCACCGAGTACCTGAATCACGCGGCCCTTTTTCAATTCTTTTTGTTCAGTCATCTTTTTTCTCCTAAAATCCTCTTCTATGCATTCACCTCATAAAAATAAGGCTCGTTACGTATCCGTAACCATTCGCCGCAAGGCGAAAGCGAAGCGCTAATAACGCAATAAGGCAATAAGGCAATAACGCAATTCCTTATGCCAAGGTTTCAGCACCACTGACAATTTCATTCAATTCGTTTGTGATCGCGGCTTGACGCGCACGATTGCGCTGCAACAGCAGATCCTTTTCCATAACCCCCAAATTCGTTGTGGCGCTTTCCATGGACATGACACGCGAGGCTTGCTCGCTCGCAGCGCGATGAAGCTGAGCCACATTGACATAGTAATGAACCCACTGTCTCATGATGGTCGTCAATATCCGGTCGTCCATCGGCTCAACAATCGGCAGCCCCCCTTCGCGTACTGGCAGAGCAGATTCAAAATGATCCACAAACGGTAAAATACGCTTGGTTACTGCATCATGTTTCAGCGTGTTGACAAAAAGGCTTCCCGTAATCCAAACCTCGGTATAGGTACCATCCATAAACTTATCCATGGCATAAGACGAGATGGGAGCGGTCTCCTGATACTTCGGATGCGCAGAAAGATTAAAGGTCTTCATGCACGACGGCAATTCGCGACGCAACGCATTATATCCCTTCTGTCCCACATAAATCGTATCGACCTTCACCTCGCGATTCAAACGTTGTTCAGCAACCCAATGACGCACCTCATGCACAATCGTGCTGTTGAAAGAGCCGCACAATCCTCGGTCTGAACACATCACCATCAGCAGAATTTTTGCAGGGCCCGCGAGCGGCTCACTAAACAACCGGTGATGACGCAACCCTGGAAGCTGGATTGCAATCGCCGTAAGCTTGCGCAACTCCTTTGCAAAGGGGACAGGAAAAGACATCTCGTTGTGCGCACGATGCAAGTGCGAAGCGGCAACCATTTTCATAGTTGACGTGACGCGGCGCATCCCGCTCATCGAAGCGAGTTGTACATTAAACTCTCTATAATTTGCCATGTTTAGCGATTCTTAAACGGATTGATCGCAGACTCAATCACCCGATCTAAAAGTTTCTTCAGTTCATCATCCATTGCGGGGTTGACGTTGAAGCGGGCGGTGTAGACGCGTCCATCTTCCGAATTGTCCACCGCTTCGTAAAGGGCGCGCAACGCCTCCACAAAACGATGCTCAGGAACCTGCGCAAAGGCTTTATTTGAACCCGCGTACAAGGCTGCCACCTGTTTGTGGATTGCTACAGGATTGTTCGGCAACTGACGCAAGACGCGCATCAGCGAACGTCCTACCGCGAGTTGTTCTAAGGTGTTAGCATCCAAATCAGAGGAGAAGCGCATGAAGGCTTCCAGTTCGCGGTATTGCGCCAATTGCATGCGTAACGGACCTGCAATCTGCTTCATGGCCTTGACCTGCGCATCTCCACCCACACGCGAGACAGAAATACCGGGATTGATAGCAGGGCGCTGACCTGTGTGGAAAAGCCCTGATTCCAAGAAAATCTGTCCGTCTGTAATGGAAATTACATTCGTCGGAATGTAGGCGGATATATCATTAGCGAGCGTCTCCACAATCGGCAACGCCGTGAGACTGCCCCCACCCTTTTCAGCCGACATCTTCGCGGCGCGTTCCAACAAGCGGCTGTGAAGATAAAAAATGTCTCCCGGAAAAGCCTCGCGTCCAGGCG
This sequence comes from bacterium, assembly GCA_037133395.1. Taxonomy (GTDB): domain Bacteria; phylum Verrucomicrobiota; class Kiritimatiellia; order RFP12; family UBA1067; genus CAIZQW01. Next base: position 12,220 of record JBAXOG010000116.1, read on the forward strand.
GACGACGGAGCAGGAGCGACATCTGCCGGTAGGCTTGCGCATGCTTGGTCAGGTCATCGTAAATCACTAACGAATGACCGCCACGGTCACGCCAATATTCAGCCATCGCGCATCCCGTATAAGGCGCCAAATACTGAAGGGGCGCAGGCTCCGACGCATTCGCTACCACAATGGTCGTATAGGCCATCGCTCCACGAGCCTCCAACAAGTTGTGCAACGAGGCGATTGTTGATAGTTTCTGTCCGATCGCCACATAAAAACAATGGACTCCAGAAGTGACCTGATTCAAAATCGCATCAATGGCTAACGTTGTCTTGCCTGTTTTACGGTCCCCAATAATCAGTTCGCGTTGACCGCGACCAATAGGGGTCAATGCATCAACAGCCAAAACGCCAGTCTGCAACGGCTCGCAGACATTTTCGCGATCAATGATGGAGGGCGCGAAGGCTTCAACAGACAAATAGAACTCCGAGACAACAGGCCCCTTGCCATCGAGTGGACGACCCAGCGCATCGACCACGCGTCCGACCAACGCCTCACCCACCGGCACAGAAACAACCCGCTGGGTCCGTTTGAAGATGTCCCCTTCGCGCACCAGCGTGTCATCGTCCAAAATCGCGACGCCTACGACGTCCTCTTCTAGGTTCAATGCAAGCCCCGCCACGCCATTTTCCGATTCGAGCAACTCATTAAACATAACCTTGGATAGTCCATCGATCCGAGCAATACCGTCTCCGACGCTCAACACCGTTCCAAATTCCATCACGTCGACTGGCCGATCAATCGATTGCATCTGCCGGCGTAACAACGCTGAAATCTCATCTGGCTTCAATTGAATATTCATAAGAATAGGGATTTAGGGGTTTAGGCTATAGGGGTTTAGGGGTTAGATTGTAGGGGTTTAGGATTTCGGAGAGAACGGATAAGTGCACCCAATACCTTTTCTGTTTCCTCCAACTTTTGGGTACAACAGGGAATATCATCCGCTTTGACGAATCCTAAGCGGCTTGCAAGACTAAATTGATAAAAAAGTTCGCGTGCTGAGCCAAAAGCGATTTCCATAAACCGCAGATACTCATTTTGGGTTTCGCGAGAGCACCCTTCAACAATGTTTGAGGGAACAGAAACAGTAGCTCTCCTCATCTGAGAAACAAGACCATAAGCTTCCTCTTTGGGAAAGGACATTGTGACTCGATAAATCAGCAAGGCAAGTTCATCTGCCAACTCAAACGCACGTAGCTTTTTGTAATCTCTCATTTTCCTCTGTTTCCTAATAGCCTAAACTCCTACAGCCTAAAAACCTAAAGCCTAAACTCCAGGCTTCCGAAGCCCCATCCGGAGCCTTTTCAAACGCCCCGCCATGCTGGCATCAATCCGATGATCGTCCAGCGTAATCACAAATCCCGCAATCAAATCCGCATCAACCTTCACGTGCATCCGCATCAAAGGTCCACGCGCCTCAGCGACCCGTTCCCGGAGCTGCGCCAGCGTCTCCTCCGTCGGTTGCAGGGCAAAGGCCAAGTCAACATGCGAGCAATGCTGTTCGCGATCATAACGAATCATGAATTGCACGATGGTTAGCGGTATGATATTCAACTGCTCGCGATGCGAAAGCGTCCGCAACATCACCAAGACTGGGGCGGTAAAGGATTGCCCCCAAAGTCCGTCAACCAGACGTTCATGGCTCCGCGTATTCCCAGGATGATGCCCCTTACAAAAACGCCTCAACTCAATTGAACCCTGCCATTGAGCCTCCAAAGCCTTCATATCCGCGACCACATCATCAAGCTCCTGACGTTCCACCGCAGACAGGTAAAGCGCCCGTGCGTAAGCCCGTGCATAAATCGCGTCATTGTCTCTCACAACTTAACCTCGCTCAAAAGATCGTTCTGATAAAACTTCTTTTGCTCGTCGGTCAAAGTCAGTCGCATCATTTTCTCCATGGCGTCCATCATGCGCGTGGAGGCATCGAGGCGCAATGCCTCAAAGGATTTCCGATACTCCACTTCTATCTTGCGCTCCGCCTCCTGGACGCGGCGAGCAGCCACCAAGCGCGCATCGTCATCCGCCTTACTCACAATAAGCGCAGCACTCCGCATGGCCTGATCCGAAATGTTCAGCGATTTATCTTCAGCCTGACGGATCAATGCCTTGCACTGGTCCTGCGAAGTGCCAATCTCCTTCCGCGCACGTTCAGCACCTTCTAGCGCATCTGAGACACTCTTTTCGCGCGCTCCGACAGCCTTCAGAATGGGCTTCCACAACAATTTGTGCAGGCAGATTGCCGCGACTAGAAAGGCCACCCAAGTCAGGACAATCATCTGTCCAGACACTTGCATGACATCTGTCGGCATCCGCTGAATGACATCAGGAATGCCCGGCACACTCTCGACCGCATGCGTCTGCGTGTTTTCGCTCACAAGTAACTCCTCACTAAGAATTGCCTTATTTCGTTATTGCCTTATTGCGTTATTGAAATTGCAGTTGCAATAATAAGGCAATAAGGCAATCCGGCAATAACGCAATTCTCTCTAGCCCTTCATCAAACAGATGACCAACGCGAAAAGTGCCGTACCTTCAATAAAGGCCGCGCCAATCAGCATCTGCGTCTGCAACTTCGTTTGCAATTCAGGCTGACGAGCAATAGATTGAAGGCCGCCCGCGAAGACTAGGCCAATGCCAATGCCAGCGCCAACGATTGTCAAGCCCGCACCAACAGCGGCTGTACTGATTTCTGCCAATGGAAGCATCATACTATGTCCCTCGTTTCTGTGTAGGTCAATGTTCTGGATTGACCATAATGTTAATGAAAATAGCTGAAAGCAAAGTAAAAATATAGGCCTGAAGGAATGCCACAAAGAGTTCAAAGAAATACATCAAAACGGCCACACCAACCGCAGGAGCACCCACCCATCCGTAAATGATAGTCATACCAATCAGCGAGTAAATAACGATATGACCTGCCAGCATATTGCAGAATAGACGAATCGTCAAAGCAAAGACGCGCGAGAAGAAACTGATGATCTCCATGACCACCATCATCGGCAACATCCATCCAGGCAGTCCGTGCGGCACGAAGGCCGTTACCAAGCCACGAATCCCACGAATCCGGAGGACAGCATAAAAACAGACTACCATGAAAATCATCGCCAGGCCAGCCGTGACGCTGACATTCCCTGTCACGGTGCTAAATATAGGGATAAGCCCCAGTACGTTACCCAAGAGGATAAATATGAACAAGGTGCAGAAGAACGATACAAAACGACGCCCCACTACTTCCCCCAAGTTCGCATAGCAAATATGGTCACGGATAAAGAGCACGTAAAACTCGGTCAGCGCCGCGAACCCCTTAGGAATCGTCTGATAGCGATGCCTTACCCGCAATGCGAGAGCACACAGGAGAAGCACCACAACACCGAGCATGACCGCGTCATAACGCAACCATTCCAGCGCATTGATGTGATAGAAGGGCACGTTCCATACATCCTTCGAACCCGTGTGCCGAAACACATGATGTTCGATGAACTTCTGGACCGACTCTTGCAACCCTGCATTCATGATTTCATACCAAGGACCAGGTCTCCAAACCCATTTTTCGCATTGATCATAAAAAGAGCAAATCTCCTTTTGAATGAAAGTTGCAAGCCATTATATCTGATTTGTCCTTTCAATGTCAAACCTGCAATGACCAGATAATCATTTATTTCGGGGGACGCAATTTGCAAAATGTCTTTTCCCAGAAAGCAGGAATAGGCGGGAGGGGGTTCG
>JBAXOG010000117.1:0-15769 GCA_037133395.1 bacterium
CAACACACCAGCACGGACAGCCTGATTGGCCTCGTCACCATGCATCGGACGCTGTTCAAGACCTGCCATACGCGCCTTAAAAACAAGTCCACAAAAAAGGACAGCCATGCAACACATCAGAATCGAAACGCGCCTTCTTGTTGAATAAAGTGCAAAAAATGACATAGCCGATAGTTTAGCCTTCTAGCCCATGTTTCGCAAGTGTCAAATATTTGAATTCTTCTCCCTGTTTGCCATTCACAAGAGGTCATGTTTTTGATACATTCATACGCATCAAAAGCACGTTATGTATTAATTTGAATGTGTTATGCAAGTGGATGAGTCTAAAAGGAGAAAACAATGAGTAATGGATTCCAAATTGTCGTTTGCGGCAGTCTCGTGCCTGACCCGCTGCAGACACTTGAACCTGTAACAACACCTCAAGGTCCTGGATTGAAGAATGAAACGATGTTGCCATCCGTTCTTGACCCATGGTCAGCCCATGCCCTTTTTGAGGCAGCTCATTTGGCAAAACTGGTCGCTGGCAGTAAAGTATGGCTTGTGAGTTTAGGGCCTAAAGCCAAATTGCAACAACTGATGATGACCGTTGCACAAAAAGTTCCTTTTGAATTAGTAGCTGTTGATGGGAGCGCAAGCGGTTTTACCGATGCTCATTTAGTAGCTGCAGCACTGGCTGATGCCATTCAGGCGATCCCAGGATTGGACAAGAGTAAGCTTTTGGTGTTTGGCGGATGCGCATCTGCCTCGCGCGATGCGAGCGTGACGATGCAACTCGTTTGTGAACGTTTAGGAATTGCTGACTTTTTTGCCGGCGTTGACGAAATCACCGTTGCTGCTAATGGTTCCTTCCGTGTTCTGGAACGTATTGAAGGCGGTCAGTATCTTGATTCTACATGCGCTGCTGCGCCAGCCGTCTTAGCGTGGGCGACAGGTAATTTACCCGAGCCACCGAATAATCCACAGGTCGGTATGATGAACATGCGCGGTGTGATGCCAGCTTTGCAGAAAGCGAAACCGGCGGCTATCGGGGTTGGTGATCTCGTTTACGAAAAAGTCGAAATTCCTGCCCAGAAGCGCGCGACACGGATCGTTAAGGATGCTTCAACGGATGACATTGCAAAGGAAATTGTCGAGTGGCTTAAGGCTTAACCCTCATTTGCAACAGGAAGTGAAAGAAAACCATCATGAAAATTTTAGCATTACTACACACAGAAAATAACACCTTGCCTAAAGCGGCTCTCGAAGTTTTAACCGCAGCAAAGAGTCTTGAAGGCGAATTAATGGTAGCCATCCTTGGCTCACATGCCGCTGCAGCGGCGAATAGTATCGCAGGATGCGGCGCCATAAAGTTTCTGACCGTTGAAGGGGCCGCGTTCGCAGACCCTCGCTACGCAACAGATTCTGCAGCTGCAACTGCGCTCATACAAGCGGCAGCGGCTGATATCGTGCTTGCGCCAAGCACATCACGTTTTGCACGAGCCTTACCAGGAGCGGCTTATCGTGTCGGTGCACATATTGATACACATATTATCGCTGTTACAGCACAAGGTGGTGCAGTGAAGGCGCAGCGTTGGTTCTATCGGCAACGCATTCTTTCAACGTTCAGCAGAACGGCACGTCCATGGATGTTGTTGATTGAGGGAGGTGTCAATACCCCCTTCGAAGGTGCGGCTGGATCAGCGAACCCCGAAGCGATTGCAGTAACACTGAGCGAACAAGGGACCACCATTAATGGAATACAAGCCCCTGCGGCGGATGCGCAGACGATTCGTCCAGATGCCGAAATCCTCTTCGTTGCAGGTGCAGGATGGACCAAGAAGCAGAAAGATGGTCAGTACCACATCGGCGACGCTGGCGCGTTGATTCAGGGATTCCTAGCAACGGCGAAGGCGTCACTGGGGAGCAGCAAGTCGCTGGTAGACCTCAAGAGTGAAGGACAGGAGACGCTCACCTTCATGTCGCACATGAATCAAGTCGGACAGACAGGTTCAACACCACGCCATCTCAAGGGACTTTCAACGTGTTGTCACGGCGAAGAACCTCACGCTGTTGGCTGGCGTTTCATTACTGAACGTCGGGCCGTGAATCTTGATGCAAACTGTGGCTGGGTTCAAGGCAAAGCAGATGTTGTCTATATCGCAGACGCCTTCGAAGTTGTGGCCAAGATTAATGCATTACTCGGATAATTATTAAACTATCAGCCGGATGGAATCTGATTGTTCCATTCCGGCTGACGAATACGCTCAAGCTGACTTATGAAAAAGAAAACACCTACTGGCCCTGCTACACTTCAACAGCCCCAACTTCCGCGTTCTGGCGCACAATGTGTCATTGACGGACTTGTAAAAGCGGGTTGCGAAGTACTTTTCGGTTATCCGGGAGGTACGGTGCTTGATATTTTCAACTGTCTTTATGATGCTCCTTTCCAATTCGTTTTGACGCGACATGAACAGGGTGCCGTTCACATGGCGGACGGGTATGCGCGGGCGACAGGAAAACCCGGATGTTGCCTTGTAACATCCGGACCTGGCGCAACCAACACGATCACGGGACTTGCCACCGCCAACATGGACGGCATTCCGCTTGTCTGTATCACGGGGCAAGTTGCACTGCATCTCATTGGTACTGACGCCTTCCAAGAAGCGGACATCATGGGCATCACACGCTCTGTGACCAAGCATAATTTCCTTGTACGCGACGTCAATGAACTGCCGGACATCATCGCAAAAGCATTTTATATTGCGACCACCGGAAAACCGGGTCCCGTGCTGATTGATATTCCAAAAAATATTCAACGCGCGGTAACAACTGAGATGACAAAGGATCCGAAGTTCATAGAGATGCGAGCCTACCGACCCGAATTAAAAGTTGTCAAGGCGGATATTGAGAATTTGGCTGACCTCATCAACAAAGCTGAACGCCCATTGCTTTATGCCGGTGGAGGCGTCATCAGCGGTATAGCTTCGGCAGTGCTCACGGAACTTTCCCGCAAGGCAAACATCCCGGTCTGTACGACCATGATGGCCCTTGGCGCATTCCCTGAAAATGATCCTCTGTCTTTAGGTATGGTCGGCATGCATGGAACAGCTGCTGCCAACTATGCGGTAGATAAGAGCGATCTCCTTATTTCCGCGGGTGCACGATTTGATGACCGCGTGACGGGCAAGATTGACGAATTTGCATCAAAAGCGGTCACTGTCCATATTGACATCGACCCCTCTGCGATTGGCAAGAACGTGTCCACGCACTTCGGTATCCATGGCTATCTTGCGCCTGTATTGAAAGCTGTACTTCCGCTTGTCAAGCGTGCTAAGCATGAGTCTTGGGTGAAGCAAATCAAGGAGTGGAAAAATAAATTTCCTCTGGGGTATCCGCAACCCGATGGCATACTGATGCCCCAGACCGTTATCAAGATGATCGATCGAATGAGTAAAGGAAAGGCTGTTATTACCACGGATGTGGGACAAAACCAGATGTGGTCCACACAGTTTTTCACCTATACTAAGCCCCGTAATTTTATATCCTCTGGGGGGCTTGGTACCATGGGGTTCGGTCTGCCGGCCAGTATTGGTGCTCAATTGGGACGCAAGAACGAGTTGGTTGTTTGCATCACGGGTGACGGTGGAGTACAGATGAATTTCCAAGAACTGGTTGTTGCGGTTGAACACCAATTGCCCATTGTGGTTGTTATCCTCAACAACGGATATCTGGGGATGGTACGTCAATGGCAGGAATTGTTTTACAGCAAGCGCTACTCAGGAGTGATGCTGAGTCAGCACGGTCGCCGTCCAAATGAGGATATAGCAGAGAAGCCGGTCTATTTGCCGGACTTTGTTAAACTTGCTGAAGCGCATGGTGCAACAGCTTATCGTGTGACCACTGAACAAGAGGTTGAAGTCGCTTTGAAAGAGGCCTTCAAGCGAAAGAAAACGACCGTCATTGAATGTATCGTTTCGCCAGAGGCAAATGTTTATCCGATGATTCCGCCAGGTGCGCATGTTTCTTCAATGATCGGTCATACAAAGAACTGAGGTATTTTTATGAAGCATATCATTAACTGTCTTGTTGAAAATCAACCGGGTGTACTCGCTCGTATCGTTGGATTAATCTCTGGACGTGGTTATAACATTGACACCCTCAATGTGGGGCCGACGGCAGATCCGACCGTGTCCAAGATGACAATCGTCGTGCCGGGCGATGCAAAAATCATTGATCAAGTTACTAAACAACTCTCTAAGCAAGTCGATGTCATTGAAGTTGTCGAACTGACAAACAGACGGCATCTTGAACGTGAGCTCATTCTTGTGCGTGTCGGGGTAGCAGACAATACGCAACGTGCAGAAGTATTGGACCTGTCATCCTCGTTCAACGCAACCGTTATCGACATCCAGAAGGACTCGATCTCGTTGCAAATGGCCAGTAACCAAGGTGCTGTTACGGAATTTCTGCGATTGCTTCAACCGCATCATATCATTGATCTTTCACGTTCAGGTGTGATTGCTGTCGGAAGGGAGTGCGTATAAAAACCGTGTATCGTTTTGGTATCTTTGGACATCCGATTAAACATTCGCTTTCACCACGTATGCACGCTGCATCGTTTAAGTCCTTAGGACTTGATGCAACGTATGAAACGTTTGATGTTGAGCACCATCAATTGGCTCAGCAACTCGATTTTTGCAAGCAAAGTGGCTTTACGGGTCTTAACATCACCATACCGCACAAGACGGTGATTATGCCATTTCTGACGCGCATTGATTCCATGGCTAAGCATGTGGGTGCCGTGAATACCATTCACTTTGAAAGTAACGGGATGATGACAGGCTATAACACGGACATTACAGGTTTCCTTCATGATCTTAAGGAAAGTTGTGATGTGACGCCAACTGACAAACGCGTTCTGGTTCTGGGGTGTGGAGGAGCGGGGCGTGCAGTGTCTTTCGCGTGTTCCACGGCGAAAGATATTTATCTAGCCGATCAAATGATTGAAAAGGCTGAAGAGCTTGCGCGGGACTTGCAAAAAGAAAAACCGCTCCAATCCCAAACAGCTCGTGTTCATATACTTCCAGCTCATTCGCAATCGTGGATTAATACGGCTCAGTCCTGTGATCTCATCATTCATTGTACGCCGGCCGGATTAAAATCAGAGGATGTTTCCGTTTTGCCAGCTTCAGCCTTCAAACCCGGGCAAACCGTTTACGACATTGTCACCCAACTCAATCCCCCTACCCTGGCAATGGCTCTATCGGCTGGAGCAAAGGGTGTTAATGGTATTGGGATGCTCATCAGTCAGGGAGCGGCCTCTTTCAAAATCTGGACAGGTCTCGATGCGGATCGTTTTGCGATGCGTAAAGCTATTATGAACTAATAGAGACTCCTGTCATGTCTTCACGAGGGCGGAATCATGAATAATGTGAAATACCTGATGCAAGAATTAAAGTTCTGGGTCAGTGAAGGCATTGTTGATGCTGAAACGGCTAACAAGATCGCAGCCCGATATGTAGGTGCAGAGATGAAATCTGTCGCGTGGAGTCGCATCATCCTTGGCTCGATCGGTGCACTGCTGGTAGGCTTAGGTGTCATCGCATTACTTGCTGCAAACTGGGATGACATCCCACGTGCAGCTCGGGCGACCCTTTCCTTCATGCCCCTCGCTGTTTGCGTCGCAACTTATATCATGGGAGTGCAGAAAGGATGGACGTCACGTAGCTTTCTTGACCCCTTAGGCATATTCTGGAGTCTCTCAGTTGGCGCAGGAATATCTCTCATTGCACAGACCTACCATATCAGTGGTGACCCTGAAAGCTTTGCATTGACTTGGACATTACTGTTGTTGCCAATCGTTTATGCAACGCAAGCTGTGGTCCCGCTTGTTGGCTATTTTATCGGATTGCTCACGTGGGCGAGCCTATCGCAATTTTCGAATGGCGTCACAGTTCTATATTGGCCATTGGCTTTATTGGCCTTGCCAGCGTTACTCATTATACGTAACGATAATCCCTTTTCAATCCGAACAGGACTTGTCACATGGGGTACTGCTCTCTGTTCAACGGCTGCATTAGGTGTCACCCTTGAAAAAACGATTCCTGGGCTTTGGATGATTATCTATTCCGGTGCTTTCGCGACGTTGCTTCTCGCGGGCATCGCATCTGAGTCAAAAGAAAATAATATTTTTCAAACGCCACTTCGGACTATTGGTGGCTGCGGATTGACAATCCTTCTTTATTTGCTTATTTTCAAATGGCCTTGGAATGAAATAGGCTGGAATCATTATCGTGCGGATATTGAGTATAATGCCATTCTCTCCTGTTTTGATTATCTACTGGCGTGTGCACTTCCGATACTGGCCGGGTTCATGCTTATCGTCGCAAATCGCACGATGCCGGCATCCGCATGGAAAGGGCTCCCTATTATCTCGATCTGGACGGCATGGGGAATTGCTCCAGTGGTTATTGCCGCAGCCTACATTGTGGTTTCGTCAATTAATGATGCCTTCTTTGCTTCAATCATTATTACCGTCTACCTCGCGGGACTTGGTCTATACACATTGGCAACGGGGCTTATACATCGTACCATGCTTCTTGTTAACGGAGGAATTTTAATTCTCCTTTCAATTATTCTTGGGAAGTTCTTCTGTAGTGATTTAAGTTTCACAACAAAGGGAATCGCCTTCATTGTGTCAGGTTCGCTCTTCTTCCTCGTCAACTCGTATGTTGGTCGTTATCTAAGAAAGGAAGAACACACATAATGAAAAATAGACTCATATCAATCCTTATTTTCATTGGCGTTGTTGCCCAATTCGCAGTTTTATCCGCTATCATTATTAGACGTGAATTGACATTGCGCTATGGTGAAGTCTGTCGGTTTGAGACTGCTCCGGTCGATCCATTTGATGCCTTTCGAGGACAGTATGTTCAGCTCGATTATAAAGCCTTCAATCGGGGGAGGATTGTATCCGATAAAAAGTTTAACCGGAATAATTGGTGTTACCTTTCTCTTGCCTCTGACACCAATGGATTTGCGACTGTCTCAGCGATCACGGATACGAAACCAACATCGGGAACATTTATTCGGTCTCGCGTTCAATGGAGCACAGAAGAGTTCATTGAAAAACCAAAGCCAGACAACAAATACAACCGTGAGAGAACAGGCAAGTGGACAATCCATTTAGAGTTGCCCTTTAGCCGTTACTATATGCCTGAAAAAATGGCCCCTCTGGCTGAGGATGCGGTTCGAAGTACAAACCGACGAACTCAAGGAGGATTTAATCAAACTGCTGCGCGTGTACGCGTCTGGAGTGGGATGGTTGTCATTGAAGATGTTGAGATCAACGGAAAAAACATAAGGGAATGTATTAAAGATCAAAAGGAGATTAAGCCATGAAAAACGTATTGATCCTTACCTCTAGTCCTGTTAAAAACGGCAACACTCATCTGATGGCAAACGCATTCGAGACGACGGCCATAGCTTCTGGTGCTACCGTTACGCGTTTTGATATGAACAAAGTGAAGGGAATTGGCTGTTGTGCCTGCATGGCCTGCAGAACCTCTGTTGCCGATTGGTGCGTGTTCAAGGATGGCGTGGGTGACGTACTTAACGCGTTTAAGAATACGGATGTACTTGTCATGGCTGCCCCTGTGTGGTGGCTTGATATGCCCGTGTGCATTCGTCGCTTTGTTGAACGGTGGCACGGACTCGTTGATGCGGACTTCACACCACGGATTCCCGAAGGAAAGAAAGCTGTCTTATTGCTCTCGCAGGGAGCAGACGAAGATAGCTTCAAAGATTTACCCGAGCGCTATAAAGAGATGCTTGCGTGGCTGGGTGTTTCGGATGTTCAATGGGTTCGCCACTGTAATGCCGATGAAAATCCAATCCCAAAAAGTAACATCCTTGAAAAAGTAAGGGATTGTGCCCAAGCTTGTTTACACGATTGATCGGCAAAACGAATCAAGGTCATCAAATACGGGCACGCCAGCTTGCTCCAGACGTTCACGAGATTGATGTCCCTGGGCGATCAACACACAAGATATGCCTAAAGCATGTGCGACCTCTGCATCATGCAATGTATCCCCTACTATGGCAATGGCCTTTTGGGGTACTGTAATTCGAGTTAGTAGTTTCTGTCCAATCTCGATTTTTGAGTTGCCGTAGAGATTATTAACACCGCATACATGTGTGAAAAAGTCACGGATGCAATAACCAGTCAACATGTCATCGAGAATCGATTGTTCAGATGCAGAGAGAATGGATTGCTCAATATTTTTTGATTGAATTTCTTTCAATGTTTTGACGGTTGCCGACTGAAGTTTAAAAGTCGTGTCTGCAAGGAAAACATCATGAAATTCACGCGCGACTAAATCCCAGTTTTCCGTCTCCAATGGAAAATTAAGACGTCGATAGAAATCAATAATTGGGAAGCCAAAAATATCGCGATAACGGAGCTCATCAATCGTCGCGACGCCACGTTTTGCAAGCAACACATTAATGGAATTGACACAGGCCTGCGTATCATCTAGCAACGTCCCATTCCAATCCCAAAGAATGTGCGATACCTTCATCTTATTCAAGGGTATGAACGAGCAACCCGGAACGTAGCTTCGGTTCGAACCACGTACTCTTCGGCGGCATGATTTGTCCGACATCCGCGATATCCATCATCTGCGCAACCGTGACTGGATACATGGAGAACGCAACGGCATCGCGTCCAGCATCAATTCGCTTTGTCAACTCGCCTGTTCCGCGAATTCCGCCGACGAAAGAGATACGCGTATTCGTGCGTGGATCATCAATACCCAGCACAGGTGCCAACAAACGATCTTGCAATACGCTCACATCAAGACGTCCAACGGGATCGGCTTGAAATTCATCCCATGAAAGTCTGTACCATTTTCCAGACAAATACATGTGAACCTCACGTGGACCTGCAGGATTAGGAGACGTCGATTCTTCCGTTTTAAATATCCCTTTTACTTTAGCCAGAAAAGATTGGACGGTCAGCCCGTTCAAATCAGCTACACACCGATTATAAGGCAGGATGCGTAATTGTGTTTCAGGGAACAAGACAGCCAGAAACCAATTATATTCCTCATTTCCAGTATGGTTCGGATTGGCTTCACGGCGTTGCTTTCCGGAACGAAACGCGGCGGCAGCACGGTGATGTCCATCGGCAACATAGGCCAGAGGCACGCGCTTAAAAGCGTCGACCCAATCACCTGCCTCGCCTTCAACTCGCCACACGGTGTGTCGGATATTATCGACAGCCGTAAAGTCATACAAAGGCGCACCCTTCTTTACTTCCGCAACCAAAACATCTAATGTTCTTGTATCACGATAGGTCAAAAAAACAGGGCCCGAATTTGCATTCAATTCAAGACAATGGCGGGTACGATCGTCTTCCTTATCTTTTCGCGTTTTCTCATGTTTACGGATAATGTCATTTGCATAGTCATCTATATGACAACACGCCACGACGCCTGTTTGCTCATGCGAACCCATAATTTGACGGTAGACATAAAAATATTCGCCTTGTTCGCGAAGCAGGGCACCTCGTGCTTGAAAGTCTTTGAAAGCTTTTAAGCCCTGGGCATAGACTGTGTCGTCATGAACGTCAATGGTATCCGGAAGATCAATTTCCGGGCGAGATACATGTAAAAAGCTATCTGGATTTCCAGCAGCCAGTACACGAGCCTCGGCTGTATCGACAACATCATACGGTACGGACGCTAAAGCAAGGGCCTTTTCTGGCGCAGGCCGTAATGCAGCAAATGATTTAACGAGCATTTATCTCTCCTTTGAATAAACAACCCCCGTCATCCAAATTGGATACGGGGGTAAATTATGAATGAACTAACCGTCTGGGTTTAAAACCCAATATTTAAACCTGGGAAGAACGGCACCGTTGAGTTGCGAATAATATTCACAACACCAATCTGGAAACCATGAAGATCTTCCGCACGATTGATCAATCCAACCTGAAAGCCTTCACAATAATCAGCAAGATTAATCAAGCCCGCTTGCACACCTGAGAACACTTGTGCTTCATTCCACAATGCGCTCTGAATGCCTAACCCTTTACCTTCTCCAACCGAATTATACAAGAAGGAAAATTGCCAGCCTGCCATTTGATCTTCAACAGCACTACGGCATACGTTCATCTGAATTCCATTAAAATAACGGCAACGTCCAATAAGTCCAAGTTCAAAGCCTGTCACTTGATCACAGTGCCCGCCAACCGGTATACGCAAACCAACGACATCGACATCTTCTGCACCACTAAAAGTAAACCAAACCGGCCAACGCACTTTTTCAGCCGCCTGCGTACTCAACACAAATAGCCCGATCAACATCAACCCAAACAGACTTTTCTTCATGGTTTCCTTCCGTTTTAAAATAAAAACTTTATATCACCTAATCACGCACGAACATGAATATACTATATCGAAGTTTGTTGAAACAGGCAAGCGGTTTCAGTTATAAAAGCAAGGAAATTGTATTATTAATGGCTATTTAGAAATATCACTTGCTGATGCTGTTCGAATACTCTATTCTATTGCTTCTTTTTAACTCATCATGGAGATGGCAACACTCATGTCCCGTACTGATTTATCGATTGAACTTGCGACTGAAATAAGGACGCGCGTTTTCACTGAAAAAGGCTGGATGAAAATCACCCAGGTTGTTCGGAGAGGGGGTGCTCTTTTCCGGATCAGTCTTCGTCCGCTGACCCTTAAAGGTGAGAAAAAATATCAGGGCGAGATGACGGATAACGGTCGTATAACCGTGAAGAATTTCGATTTGCCTGCAGCTCACAAAGGGTTAGAAGATATCTTGGAACAGACGGGACCCCGTGAATTGCATCTGATTACCGCTTCTGGCGACTTGCATGTCCGGGTGACACGTAAGGGCAAAACACTTGTTTCTCGCAGCTTACCCATGGCGAGAGAGATTGAAGACGCGCCTGCACACGACCGGACAAAGCAGCAGCCACTGACTTCATTTGATTCAATGGCACTGTTGAAAGCGATTGACATTGCAGATGCGGATGGTCGTATAAAGGCATCCATGCGGGGTAAATATGACCAAGTCAATGAACTTCTGAAAGTCTTGGAAACGGTGTTAATTTCACCGTCCGAAGCTGGAAAACCCAACACAGAAGAACCTGAAAACAAAACCATACATATTGTAGATTGTGGATGTGGCAAAGCGTATTTGACTTTGGCGGCTTATCATTATTTTTCTATCGTGCATGGTTTTACTGTGCGTGTCTGCGGTATTGATCGCAATCCCGAAATCATTGCGACTGCGACTCAATTAGCCAAGCGTTTAGATGTGGCTGAACAAGTAACTTTTATTGAAGGGGATATTGCAACCGTTCAGCCTCCTTTTGATGTAGATCTTGTTATGAGCCTTCACGCCTGTGACACCGCGACTGACGAAGCATTTGCTCGTGCCATTGAATGGAAAAGTCGCTACATGATCTGCGTCCCATGTTGTCAGCATGAACTTCATAAGGTCCTTAAGGATGGCGGCCCTTTTCAAACGCTACTTCGGCATGGCATCCTTAAAGAGCGTCTGGCCGATTTACTGACGGACACCTTCCGTGCACAACTTTTGCGCATTCTCGGATTTCGTGTGCAGGTGATCGAGTTCGTTTCCGCAGATGCAACTGCACGAAACATTCTTATTAAAGCAGAATTTTGTGTTAAACCTGGTCAAATCGCTGCGATCAATGAATACCTCGCACTTCGTGACTTTTGGAAAGTCACTCCCTGGCTTGAAACACGAATGTCGACATTATTGTCCAAATATATGGACATCAAAAAAGAGATAAAAGCCTAATCCCCTTTGTGTAAAATCTCTTTTTTTGCTCTTTTCGCCATTGACCCATCAAGGTTAATTCGATATACTAATTATTTAAATGGAGGCTTTTAGTGAACGTTGAACTGATTGAGAAGGCAAGAGTCCGGTTTCCAAGTGTACCGGTACTGGTAAATGTGGTTTCAAAGCGTGTGCGTCAACTCAATATGGGTGAACGCCCATTAGTTAAGCCGCTTTCTGCCGATGAAGACAAGACGGATATTGCATTACGAGAAATTGCAGAAGGTCTATTGATTTGCGAGGTCGACTTTGCCGCTATCGCACGTGCGGAGCAGGCTCAGACTCGTTGGTCGCAATAATTTGGCCTTGTAATGTATGGATCAAGAGGACAAGAGAAAAGGCGGAAACCTTACTGTTAACAGAAGGGCTTCGCATGATTATTTTGTTCTTGAGAAGTACGAAGCAGGGATTGAGTTAGTCGGAACAGAGGTTAAGGTCGTCCGTAACGGTGAGGCAGGCCTAAGCGGCTCTTACGCAAGCGTGAAAAACGGACAGCTCTATTTGAATCAAGTACGTATACCGCCGTATGCGTTTGGTAATCGGTTCAACCATGATGCGCTAAGGACACGACGTCTTTTAATGCACAAAAGGGAGATCCGCAAGCTTCAGGCGTTATCAGAACAAAAAGGTCTTTCACTCATTCCTTTGCGGATTTATTTAACCCCTAAAGGTTTGGTAAAAGTTGAGATTGCTGTTTGCCGCGGGAAGGATCAGGAAGATAAGCGCGAAACGATTAAACGTCGCGATGCCGACCGTGAAGCCCAGCGAGCAGTAACTACACATTATCGAGGTTAAGTTTTAAGAAGGAGGTTTTCATGTTACCTATAGCGTTCATTCAAAACATAGGTCCCACTCAGTTATTGTTAGTCTTGATTATTATTCTTGTTCTCTTCGGAGGTAATAAGTTGCCCGACCTCGCTCGTTCCTTGGGACGGAGTTTAGGCGAATTCAAGAAGGGCAAGGAAGAGGGCGATAAACTGGCCTCTGCGCACGTCAAGGATGTCATTGACGAAATCAAGAAGGAAGAACCTAAGAAAGTCGAAGAAGTAAAAAGCTAAGTCACGCTCTTACTCATTTTGGATTCCATAAAGGAGGTCATTATGTTACCAATAGCATTGCTTAATTGTATAGGTCCCACACAGTTGTTGTTAGTCTTGATTATCATTCTTGTACTCTTTGGAGGTAATAAATTGCCTGATCTGGCTCGTTCTTTGGGCCGAAGCTTAGGTGAATTCAAGAAGGGCAAGGAAGAGGGCGAAAAACTTGCCACTGAGCACGTCAAAGACGTGATTAACGAAATCAAGAAGGAAGAACCTAAGAAAGTTGAAGAAGTAAAGAGCTAAGTATTTCTGCTTTTTTTCTCAGCTTCCATTTAAGAACGGGTGGTTGTTTTCAACCATCCGGTTTTCATTTTTGGCGTGATTTCAACATTACTATACGTTACTATTTAACTAATGAAATTTGAGTTGATTTTAATTTGCGCAATAGTGGCAAGCGGTCTTGATGCTGCCGAGCCTTTGGATATAGCTCGAGCTGCTCTGCAGGATCAACTTTATGATATTGCACAGACGCAAGCACAAAAGCAACTAGACGCTACAAACGGGAAGAGCTCTGAAGCCCTATCCATTCTCGTTGAATCGCTTTGTGAGCAAGGTCAAGATCAATATGCGCTCGCCATACTCGCTAAATACTCGAATACCGTTGACCGCGCACAGCAGCCTGCATCCTTTGCCTATTGGCAAGCGCGTGCGCTTTTGAACGTGCAGAAACCTTCAGATGCTGTCACTATACTCGCACGTACGCAC
The DNA here is from genome assembly GCA_037133395.1 of bacterium. Lineage (GTDB taxonomy): Bacteria > Verrucomicrobiota > Kiritimatiellia > RFP12 > UBA1067 > CAIZQW01. The sequence goes on from JBAXOG010000117.1 coordinate 13,683, forward strand.
GCTCCCAAAAGTGATCCGGCTTTGTATGACGCGATCCTTCGTATGACTGCGCGTGCCAAGAAGGCTTCGGGAGACACCACAGGCGCGCTCGATACTTTTGCAACCATTGATGCTACGTCAACCAATACTAATACGCGTGCGTCAAATATTGTAGAATGGGCGCTGACGCTTGAAGCAACCCTGCGAGACAGTCAGGCTCTGGATGTACTTTCACGTCTGATAAAATTTAACATGGCAGGGTCTGATGTTTCAGATGGATTATTGCTTCGCTCACGTCTTTTGATGCGTCAAGGAAAAAATACAGAAGCGATACAAGGATACGACCAGATTGCGACGAATCAGCTTATTTCATCCCGCATTCGTGTTCAGGCCTATACAGAAATGAGTGCCGCCGTCCTTCGCATGGCGAAGACCAACGATGCTATTTCCTATGCGCGTAGTGCCTATTCACTTGCTCAACAGCCCGATATGCGTCAACTCGCTGGATTTCATCTCAGTAATCTGCTTTGTGCGGATGTTTCAACACTTAATGAATGCACGCTTCTCATTAAAACGCTTGTTCGCGAATTTCCCGATGATCCGTTCGCCATGCAAGCACACTTAAAGTTGGCGGATGCGTTTTTGAGATATCGTCTTTCAGCTCGCGCTGCTGATGAATATCGCCTTATTCTCGAAACCTACACCTCTTCGTCAACGGAAGACCATGTCTTGATCGGACGAGGTTGGGCGCTCTTTCAATTGAAACGTTATACCGAAGCGACAGGTGTTTTTCAACGTGTTGCCGAGCAGACCACAAATGCTGTTATAAAAGCTGAAAGTCTTTATAAGTGGGGGGACGCACTCACGGCAGATGGACGACATGCAGAAGCTGCGACCGTCTTTGCGCGATTGCCCGACGAAGTGCCGCAAAGTGCTTTAGTTCCCCGTGCACTCTATCAACGTGCCGAATGCCTTGAGCGCTCAGCACAAAGCCCCTCTGCTATTACAATCTATCAAAAATTAGTCAACGACTATCCACACCATGAGTATGTTGGACGTGCACTTTTACGCCTTGCCGCTCTTTATGTTTCAAGGAGTGATATGGATGCCGCTATTCAAACCTATACCGCCATTCAGACCAATGTTGCACTCAAAGCACAGCACAGCGATGCCTTTATGGGACGAGGGAATGTTTATTATCGTCTATACCGTTTCGATGCGGCGATGAAGGATTTTGCAACAGTTGGTGAAGCCGATAACTCCCGCCGTGATGAGGCGCGTCATGTGATTACACGCTGTCTGTACGCATTAGGCCGTGATAAAGAAGCGCAAGCTTCAGCCACAGCATTTATTTCCGAGTTTCCGGAATCATCCCGCTTGCCGGATATGATTCTTTGGATTGGGAAATTTGATTTCAACCGTGGCAAGTTTACTGATGCACGTAAAATGTTCCTTGAATATGTTACACGTTGGCCAACGGCTGAATGGGCAGATGCGGCATTGCTTTGGGGCGCACGCGCCGCCGTCGATGAAGCGGACTTTTCGAGTGCGGTTGAAATGGTGGCGCGTCTTGTTCGTGAATATCCGAAAAGCGTTCGTATTATAGAGTCACGACTTATTCAGGCAAGTGCGTTAATGGAGTTGGCACGTTTCTCAGAAGCGGTTCTCATACTCGACCAAATCATCGCCACCGATCCGACCAGTGAATGGGTCGAACAAGCAAAACTACGAAAAGGTGATTGCCTGTTTGCAATGGGTGCCGACAATACAGACCGTTATCTGAAGGCTTTAGCTACCTATCGTGAGGCCTTGCAGCATTCAACACTCTCAGCCAGTCAAGTTCTTCAACTCAATTACAAGACAGCACGCTGCCTTGAAAAACTGAAGCGTACTGACGAAGCCATAGAAGCCTATTATTCCGAAGTTGTCCTTCGTTATCAAAATAATCATGCACAAGGTGTCTGGTACGATGATTCTGCATCAGGACTCTTTGTGCGTGCGGCCTTTAATGTCGCAGACTTATATGAACAGAAAGGTCTATCAAGTTCTGCCATAAACGTGCTCGAACGTATTCTGGCAACCGACGTACAAGGAAAAGATGAAGTGAG
>JBAXOG010000118.1:0-15734 GCA_037133395.1 bacterium
GCTACCACCCCGTGTTACATCTCTTTTTTAATCACGTCTTTGAGACCACTTAGTGATCATCGCCACCCCCGCATGATTATCGTTGTAACCCTTTTGCGGCCTGTTGCCCATACCACTCCTTTTCGCTACCACCCCGTGTTACATCTCTTTTTTAATCACGTCTTTGAGACCACTTAGTGGTCTCAAAAAGAGCTCGCTCTTGGGAAACAAAATCACCCAGCCTGTCAGGAAGATAAGCTTCATGTCTGTCGCAAAGGAGATATTTTCCAGATACCACAATTCAAGAGCGCCCTTATAAGGCGCGATCACCTTCGCATAACACTCACTCACGGGCATGGCCGATTTCGACAAAATCGCCTCCTCATCCCGAAAGACAATCGAACCCACCCCCGTCAGCCCTGGGCGTACATTATAGATCACCTTCTTGACATGATCCGGATACGGATCAAACGTCTTATCCACCAGCGGACGCGGACCTACAATGCTCATATCGCCCATAAAAATGTTAATGAGTTGCGGCAACTCATTAATTTTCGTCTTGCGCAAAAAGCCGCCAAAAGGCAACACACGCGGATCCTTGCGCGTCGTATGTAACCCGCCCTCCAAATTCGGCGAATTCAAAAGCATCGTCGCAAACTTGATCATCTTGAACTTTTTGTTTTTGTACCCGATCCGTTCTTGATAATAAAAAACATAATGCTCACCCGTGCATTTAAGCGCAATTGCAATTGGCACAAGCAATGGCGATAGCACCAGCAGTGCCACGCCTGATAATACAACATCCATCACTCGTTTGATATGCGTATACATGTTTCCTTCCATTTCGCTAGGGTCTGCCTCGCCCTGGCGGGGGCTCTCCCCTTTTAACCACTCCATTGTGACCACTTAGTGGTCGCAATATGGTCGCAATATGGCTCTCCAACCCTCGCTCAAACTATATTTCGGCACAAACCCCAGTTCCTGCTTGATCTTGTCGCCACTAACCATGACCTCTTCGACATACTTGTCAACCGCCGCGCGTAAAAAGGGGCGTTTGCCGACCCAGCGCAAAAGCAGATCAGCACCGAAGGCGGCTAGTCGCGCGGCCGCAAGCGGAATCCGCACGCGGGGCGGACAACGCCCCAGCGCTTCACAGATCGCGCAAATAATCTCTGCCACCGTATGATAACAGTTGTCCGTCACATTATACACTTGCCCCGCCGCCTGCGGCATCCGCAACGCAAGAACCGTCGCCGCCGCAACATCCCGGTCATAGACCAACGAACGACGGTTCTGTCCGCGCCCAACAGGAATGAAACGGTGCCTTGCGAGTGCCGAAGCCAACTTTTGGTAATTACCCTTTATGCCTGTTCCGTAAATAGCGCCCATGCGCAGAACTGTACCCAGCGATTCGCCGTCCGACCGTCTGGCCTCTAAGACCAGCTTCTCAGCAGCGAGTTTGGTCTCACCGTAAAACGTGTCCGGCCTACACGCCGACACCTCGGTGAGGATTTCCCACTCTCTGATCTCTGATCTCCGCTTTCCGATTGATCCGTCTGGCAGCCGCCTTGCCCATAACCGTACACCGCAATGGTACTGAAGAACACGACCCGCTGGACACCCGCCGCCTGTGCTGCCTCAAGCACTGTGCGAGTGCCGCCGACATTAACCGCCTCATACGTGGTGCGTAAGGCTGGCGGCGGATTCACGATGTGCAACAGCGCCGCCATGTGAATGACTCCCTCGCAACCCTGTACAGCCGCGCGTACAGCATCCGGATCAGTGACACTGCCTATGCGCAGCTCAACTCCCAGCGGAAGCGCGCCCGACTGAGGAACATCGAGCGCGAGAATACGCACAGCATAGCCCTCCGCGACCAAAGCCTCCACAACCCGCGGCCCCACCGCCCCCGTACCACCTGTGACAAGAATCGTTTTCATAAATAATTCACGCATTCGAGCAATCGCGCATTCGCGCATTTCTCAAGCCGCCTAGGGACTGCCGCGCCCTGGCGCGGGGATTCCCACCCCATTCGGAATCACCACAAGGGTCTGCCTCGCCCTGGCGAGGGGGTTAGGGTCTGCCTCGCCTGGGTGTGCCTCGCCCTGGCGAGGGGTTCGCTTAGGGTCTGCCGCGCCCTGCCCTGGCGCGGGGTTCCCAGAAACGCTTGTATCCAGCGTTTCTCCGCCTCACACGTCGCATGAATCACACTCGCCCGCCGCAACAACCACCGGTCAATCCAGCCCACGGCCTTCTTCTTCCAACCTGAATGATTCAAGCGCACAGGATCCAAAGAACCATGTGGACTCATTACCAACGTCTTCTTATTTCGCAACGCCAGCCATGCCCCCCACCATACCGGAAAGGTCCAACAACCATGTACATGCACCACATCCGCATTCTTGATCTCGTAGCCCAATCCCAGCAACATCCCCCATGAGAAATAAATATTCTGCGGCCAGCTCCGTGAAAACATCACCTCCCTCACCCCTCCCGTACTCAACTTTAGAACTTCCGCACTTTCACACTTTCGAACTTCTCCCCTCTCTCCCTCTCCCACTGCCAACTGGTACTGCCTACTGCTACTGATATTTTCTCTTTCTTTCCCCATTCGAGCATTCACGCATTCGAGCATTCGCGCATTCTCTCCACCCCATTCACGCATTCGAGCACTCGCGCATTCCCCTCCCCCCTCTGTCCACGCGACAGCGACCTCATGCCCCAGCCTCTGCTGCTCACTCGCCAAGTGCTTCACCACTGCAGCAACCCCGCTCTCCGGTGGTATCCCAGCTATTATGTGCAAAATTTTCATGTTTACAATCTGTACTGTCTTCAACCGACCTTTTCAACTTTAGCACTTTAAAAATGCTCCCTCTCCATTCGCGCATTCCCGCATTCGCGCATTCCCTCCCAACTGCCTACTGCCACTGCCGACTGCTACTCCCCCCCCTCCATTCAGACACTTCTCTCACGCTCGCGTTTACGAGCCGTCTCGACTTGATTGAGAGTGCGACTCCATTCTTCGTTTAGCAAGACTTTAAAGCGTTCGAGGGCGGGATGAACTGGCATAAGCGGAGCGTTATACTGTATTTTTCCAACCACGTTTTGATACTCCCAAAGCAAGTCAATGTAATCGCTGCGCCGCTCCATATTAACAATAATCGGCGGATGACCACCCCGCAGCACAGGGATGTTGGCAACCAGTCGCGCCACACGCCCATTACCGTCAAAGAAAGGATGGATGCGCACAAAACCGATATGCGCCCGGACATACGTAGCGATGGCATCAGCTGGACGCCGAGCCTTATCAAGCAACTCATTGAAATCCATAAGCCAGCGTTTCATGAGGGTTGGCACGTCCAGCGGGTCGGCGTACTCCATATAAATGCTCTGCCCGTTTGCGACACCTGTGGTGCCATTATAGGCCTGCTTCCAGGCACCGACCGGATTCTGCGCGTCTATAGGCGAGGGGGGCATCACTGCGCAATGCAAGGCGAACAAATCCTCCTGGGTAACCTTCGGCTGGAGAATCATGCGGTAAATAAGGTCGATTGCCCGAGCATGACCATAGACTTCCTGATGCTCACGAAGTGGCTTACCGCTGATAGTGAGCCCTAACTCGAGCACCTTGACAGTCTCGCCAAGGGTCAGCGTATTTCCCTCGAGGGCGGTGGAATCATGCGTCCAGATGGCAGCGACTTGTTTGAGAAGTTGGTCGCGAATATCCGGGGAGAGCCCCTCGTAAAATAGGCGGACCTTGCGCCGGCTTTTGACAAACGAAAATACCGCATTATGCGTGATGGTCAACCCATGGAGCCGATTCAATTCCTCCGCCACCTGCCGGTAGCTCAGCCCCGCAGCGAGAAAGGCAACAACCTCGCTTTCAAACGGCTGCAGTTTTGACTGGAATGGTTTTCCTGGCATTGTAACCTCTTTCTAATCTTTAAACTATATACTGTAACGACTATTTAGCGATTTTGTCAATCAATAAGTCGTTACGACAGCCCTAGTGTCTGCCTCGCCCTGGCGAGGGGTTAAGCCCGCATTGCCGCTCCATCGCGGAATACCGCTCCTCGCTCCAGCTCCGCTGGCTTCAAACGAGCGTTCGGACATCGTGTATACACTCGTCCTCTGCGCGTGTTTGTTGCCGAATTCGAGCATTCGCGCATTTGCCATCCCCAACTAACGCACTTTTGTGTTGATATGCGAGAGCAAAGCGGACAGATTGACCGAAGACTCCGTCTCGCCCCAGACAACATCGCGTGTGCGACTGACAAGAATGGTCTGTGTTGCACCGACCAATTTCGCTACTTTCCTCAGCGCAGACATATCTTCACTCTTCGGTAATGCCGTCAACTTAATTTCAATCACCCAGCGTTCAGCACCGAATTCCAGAATCAAATCAGCCTCGAGTTGATCTTGCGTCCTGAACCAATAGGGACTAACAACGATACCTTCAAGCTGAAAAGCATTGAGAAGCTGCTCAACAACCCAACCTTCCCAACTGTATCCAACCCATGGCTGGTCAAGCAGGGAATCCTTCGAACGGAGCCCCAACAAGGCGTGACACAATCCGCTATCACGCCAATACAGGCGAGGAGCCTTGACAATCCGCTTGAGAATATTACCCGACCAAGCCGGGATCCGGCGTATTAAGAAAGCCTGCTCAAGAAACTCGATATAACTGTTCACCGTATGGTAAGTCAGTCCGAGTCCCTTCGCGATCTGGGACGCATTCCACGGTTGTCCTTGAACAGCTGCTAACATTTTGAGCAACCGAAGCGTCACCGGAGGAAGTGCTGGCAATCCCCAAACCGGAAAATCGCGCTGCGCCAACAATGTCAAATAATCATGCTGCCAATCCGGAAACTGTTTTTCATCCAAGATGCCGCCATCCGGATACCCACCATAACACCATAAGGAGTCCCACTTGGCTTCCGGCAGTTCAGATATGACGAGTGGTGTCATCTCGCACAGAGCCATCCGTCCCGCCAAGCTCTCTGCGACATGCTTCATAAGCGATGGAGCTACTGAACCCAAAAGCAAAAAGCGACCATTCAGCTTTCTCTTCTCATCAATTTCACTTCGTAACCGAGGAAAGAGTTCGGGCATCGTCTGAACTTCGTCAAGGACAATACACTTCTGCTTAGCCACAAGGGTTGACCACTCCATGTCTAAACGTAACCGATCGGAATCCCTTTCCAAATCGAAATAAACGGTTCCAGGCAATGCCCGCGCGAGCGTTGTTTTCCCGCACTGGCGCGGTCCAACCAGCACGACGGCAGGTGAACTTTTCAGCTTTTTTGAAATTCGCTTTGTATTTTTTCTGGCAATCATTTTTACATTTTAGAAACTAATTTCTATTTTGTCAATACCCCGCTCCCAACTAACGCACTAATAAACTTTCGATCATAAAATCCTTTGCTAGAGCAAAACACTCCCCCGGCGGTGCTTCGCGCTAAATTCCCACGGGGATTCGCTTAGGGACTGCCGCGCCCTGGCGCGGGGTTTATAAACTCCCCCATCCGCTTAACCTGACTCTCCCACAATTTCCCCGGCACGACAAACTTCTCTATCTTATCTTTCCACGCCAGTCTCTGAACCGCGTCCCACTGCAAGACACTCTCGACCTGCTGCGCCATCGCCTGGCCTATTGCACGCGGGTCCGACCCACAATCATCCGAATCAACCACCCGCAGTACCTCCCGATACTCGTCTGGAATACCCGGTGTCCATACCGTCACCACGGGCTTACCATAACTCAAGTAACGCAAAAGTTTCGAGGGGAAATTCATGCAACTACCTGCATGTGTGACCGACCGCGGATTAATCAGGACCCAGGCAGATTGTAACCGTTGATCCAGTTCAGTTTCTGAAAGAAAGCCCAGCAGTTTAATCCGCTGATCACATGCCGCACGTTGCGTTAGTTCGGAACAGACCCCCTTGCCACAAATCCAGAACTCCATTCGCTGATCCGGCAAAGCATCAATCATCGCCAACAACTCACTTACTCCGGCCGATTCGCAAAGCAACCCCGCAAACATAACCGAATGGGACTGCCCCGCCCTGGCGCGGGGATTCCCACCCCATTCGGAATCACCACAAGGGTCTGCCTCGCCCTGGCGAGGGGGTTAGGGTCTGCCTCGCCTGGGTGTGCCTCGCCCTGGCGAGGGGTTCGCTTAGGGTCTGCCGCGCCCTGCCCTGGCGCGGGGTTCCCAGAAACGCTTGTATCCAGCGTTTCTCCGCCTCACACGTCGCATGAATCACGCTCGCGCGCCGCAGCAACCATCGATCCATCCACCCTACCAACTTCTTCTTCCACCCTGAGTGTTTCAACCTCATAGGATCCAAAGAGCCATGTGGACTCATTACTAACGTCTTCTTCTCCCGCAACGCCAGCCATGCTCCCCACCACACGGGGAAGGTCCAGCAGCCATGCACATGGAGGGTGTCGGTCTCTCGTACCAACTCACTCAACCCCCGTCGCATCGCCGAGGAATAAAATAAAAAATGCGGTTGGCTCGGCTTAAACCGCACCACCCGCACACCCTCAGCCTGCGCCTCTTCTATTGATGCCGCCATCGGCCCATCCAGTGTCACCACCGTCACATCATGATCCAGCACCTTTAAAGCACGAGAGAGACCGGCCACGACTTCAGCAATACCGGCCCCAGGCCATACGCCAGCAGCTACATGCACAATTCGCATACTCTTTTTCCTTAATCCATATCATTCGTCGAAAAACCCTCATTCCCATTACTTCTTGTTTTTCTCCAAAATTTCCCGATAGACTGCAATGGTCTGTTCTGCAACACGGCTGGAACGGAAGATCTCGGCACGTTGTTTGGAAGCTCGACTAAACTCAGCCCGTTTCTCTGGCTTTAACGCACAACGCATCGCCTCTGTGACTTGTCCAGAATCCAATGGATCATCGATCAGGCACCCACACTTGCCATCGTCCAGCATCCATGGAATTCCTCCCAGCCGCGAGGCGACCACAGGAACGCCAGCTGCCATGGCCTCCGCAATGCACATCGGTGCATTCTCCTGCCTTGAGCAAAGGGCCAACAAAGAAGATCTGGCTAATTCCTGTCGAATCTGCTCAACGTCCAGCGCCCCCAGAAACCGGACACATGAATCCAATCCAAGTTCGCTAACTAAGCGCCGGCACTCTTTTCCGTAGCTTGACTCTTGGCCTGTTCCAGCCACATTCAATCGCGCATCAGGGCACTCGGCCACCAATCCAGCAAATCCGCGTATCAGACCCAGCACGTTCTTCAGCGGTGTAATATGCCCTGCATACAAAATAGTCGAACGCTCGGGGCTAGGCGTAATCTCGAAAAACTCATCCCCCACCGCATTAGGAATATTCCAAACAAGCCGAGCTGGATTTGGAGGTAACACTGACTCTGTATAAGGACTGATTGCAATGACGTTCTTAAGCCATCTCCGCGCGAGGCCGTACGTCAAATAGAGCGCCAGCGACCGCAAACGCGCCAATATGCCGTCTCCTTGGTAACGGGCATCACGTTCCACCAATCCATGCAGTGTAAAGACGCTAGGCATCTTTACGAACAAACCCAACAGGCTCGAATCCTGAATATGCACGATGTCAGGTTTAATCGAGGCCAGCGCCCGCCGGACTTGAAGTCCCTGCGTCCAAAGTAGGCCAATCGGCCGCGTATGGTACAGTTTGTATTCCAGCGGCATTACGCGTACACCATCGTACTCAACCTGCTGCATATCCGCCTTGCGTGAAAGCGGGCGGATCACAACCAGATCGATCTCCGAATGCGACTTCAGCGCCTTACACAGATGATAAGTGGCCGCCTGCACACCTCCGCCTGGAAAGCCACCCACAGGAAACATATGTGTAACGAAGGCGATTCTCATAACCGTTTACTTCCATATTCAACCCAACACAAGCGTTCTTCCAGAATAATAAATACCAGTCGTGAGATCCCCCAAAAAAACTTAAACACATCCGCTGGCGCCATATAAACAACCATCCCCTTTTTCTAAGTAAGATCCTGTTGCGGGATCTTCAAAGGTGGCAAGCTATAGCGAGCAAAATTGAAGCGTACTATGATCCATACCAATAATGGAACCATCCATAGTGAATGATCAGAAAACATATGTTACGTAGCACACAATAAAGACCGTTTTGTGCTGAATTAAGTCGTTTTTTTGGGAACCTGCTGCTAATCCGAGATCAGCAACAGTCATTGCCGTCGAGATACCATATCTGTAAGTGCCCGGACTCGCTGACGACCGCCGAATTAGGCAATCGAAAAGACGGATTCCAGGCGAGGCGATCCGATAATTTGTAGTTGCTGTTGAGGAGTAACCGGCCCTTTTCACGACACATAATCGTCCCCTCATAGAGCGTAATTTTCCCGATTTCGGTCATGGCGGCGAACATGGGCTTTGATCGGCCAGAAATCTTGCCGCAACTCGTTAATTGGCGCGCGAGACACAGTCCCTTGTCCAGGGAACACCTGAGGTGGTGGGTCCCTTGCATCGGAATCGCATGGAAAAGGTAGTGCGCCTCAATATTGTTCTCCCGCATAGCATCGTATAAATCAACCAGCGTATCAATGTCATCATTGACACCTTTGAGTAATACGTTTTGCGAGTACACTCGCGTCCCTGACTTCAAGATACGCTGAAACGCTTGCTGCGATTCTTCGAAACTCAATTCTATCGGATGGTTAATCTGTGTAGCTAACTCGAATCGCAGAGTTGGTTTGTTCTTGAACAGCGCGAGAACGTCGTCATCGATGCGCTCTGGATCCTGCGTAGGAATACGCGTGGCCAATCGAATGATTCGAATGTTAGGCGCGTATTCGATAAGTGCCTCCAGTAAAACACCGACCCGATGGGGGATCGTCAACGGATCACCCCCGGTAATCAGCACCTCGTTCAGTATACCTCTGTTTTGCTCATTGCCACAGTACTTGGCGATAGCGACTAACTCATTCTCAGTCAGCGTGTGGCGCGGATAATTACTTCGAAGGCAGAAACGGCAATTGGCTAAACAAGCCATCGTTGGCTCAATTACCAACGTCCGGCGATATAACCGTTCCATACCTGACGCATGGTCGGCACCTTGCACATCTGATGCGATGTCGGCATCATAGTGCCGAATATTGACCTCTGGGGTCTCCACATCTTCCCGCGGATGCCATAAATATTGAATAGCCAATCCACGATAGGCGGACGAGAATTCGCCTTGTTCTTGAAGCAGCAGGTTAAGCTTTTCACGGAGGAAGGGAGACAACCGTTCTCGAAACAGATTTCTTCTCATTGTTATTTCACTCACTTTGTTGTTTCTAGTCCCCGTACCGGAACACCCACGTATGTTCCCGGCACGTCAATATTTTGAATCACTACGCCGCCTTGCCCAATAAGTACGCCAGAGGCAATACGGCAGCACTCGCGAACGGACACATTTGGTGCAAGCGTCACGTTCTCGCCAATCTCAACGTTATACGCAACAACACAGCCAGCCGTGATCATGCTGTTCCGTCCAATACGGGATCCATTTCCAATGTGAACCAAATCATCAATCTTCACGCCATCTTGTATTACTGTGTCAACCAGCATACCTCGCTCAATGGTCGCATGCGCGCCAACCCACGCATTCTCACCTATAATCACACGCCCCAACTGGGGTGGATGAACACGCTGTCCATTCTCATCCATCACGAACCCATAGCCTTCACTACCCACAATCGCTCCGTCTTTAATAATGGTACCACGACCGATCCGTGCGGGGCCATGTATCACCACGTGATTCATTACCCATACAGAGTCGCCAAGTTCTACCCCCGCGTCAATAACAGCGTGTGCCCCTACATGCACATTCCTGCCCATCATAACGTCTGATGAGACGATGGCTGTCGGATGTATACCTTCCGCGAGAAGCGATGCAAAGAATTCACGAAGAACGAGCGCAAGGTCGCGTTCAGGATGTGCAGTCAGCACGTAAGACTCCGTATCAGAGGGTGTGGTGACATCAGTTGAAAGCAACAGCCATGGATCCTCGCTTGTTCCGGCCTTACAAAAAGACTTATTGACAGTTGGTGTTCGGACAGCCTGAGGCCCCTTCAGCAATATATCCGATCCATGAAGTTCGGCATTCAGATATTCTGCAATATCCGAAGCCCAAACCGTTTGTTTTTTTTGTCTGTACATGGTACTCCTATTTCTCTGTATGTGGTAAAATGGGTCTAGCTGGCACACCTATAACAGTTTGCCCTTCCTTTACATCCCTAATGACAACCGACCCAAGCCCAACCATCACGTGGTCTCCCACGTTAATTTTTTGCTTAATCACGCTATTGGGAGCAATCCAACAGTCGCAGCCAATCTTTACACCTCCACAGATCACAACATTGGCCATAACCAGTGTGTTTTCACCCGTCAGCGTATTGTGACCGATCTGAACCAGATCATCCACCTTGACGTTTCTGCACAACCGTGTCGTGCCGAGAGTCGCACGTTCGATGGTCGAACATGCGCCGATCCAAACATCATCTTCTAAAACAACCCTTCCCAAATGAGGAAAATGCAGCGGCGTGCCATCCTCTGCTCTCTCGAACCCGAAACCTGGAGCCCCGATCACGGCATTGGCTTTGACACGGCAACGCCGACCCAATGCCAGTTCGCCTTCAAGCGCAACGCCGCTTCCAATCACACAGTCGTCACCGATTGTCACATCGGGCCCAACACGCGTATAAGCACCTACCGTCACGCGCTCACCAAGCGTTGCACGGGGATGCACAAGTGCCGTTGGATGAATGCCTCCCTCCTCAACAGGAGCAAACCAGCGTGTCGTGCAACGAATGAACGACAGACGCGGATTAGTTGCTACAATGTGAGGCACTCTAATGTGTGGTGCCGCTTCTGCATCACAGATCACAAGCGCTGGTCTGCTCTGGTTGATGATCACAATCCGATCCGGATCATGACCACGCAACCACACCAAGTCTCCGGAGCTACACCCATCAAGGTCTGCAGGCCTCGAAACAATTGTGTCCTCTCCTCCGCCAAAAAGGGGAAGTCCAAGTTCAGAAGCGATATCGCTAACATATACATTCTTCATACTATTTCAATCTCCCTCTTCGTATGCCCGTCGGATATAGCGCGTTTTACCCTCTGTTCTCGAAAGACCACCGTGCTGCACCAGCTCCACACGTGGAGTAAACTGCAGTTCATTTCTGCAGGCGTTTACCAAAAACACGGCATTCGCGGGGTCATCGCAAAGACTTGATGACTCCGACCGCTCTGCACGAATAAGAGGTGATCGAATAGGCGGGGGCGATTCGAGAACAATTTCAAAGGCTCCTCCAAAACGTCCGTGATGTCGAGCCAAAAGACCTTTCACAGCAGATGCGTAGACATTAATACCCTGAACAACAACCATCTGATCGGCACGTCCGATGACGACAAAACGAAAGCTAGAACGTCCACACGGGCACCGATCATTAGCAGCAATCCGAACAATATCGCCACTCCTATAACGTACCAATGGTTGTGCTTCTCGAATAAGGTTGGTCAACACCATCTCCCCCTCTTGTCCGCTCCTGAATGGAAGCACTGCGCCAGAGTCAGGATCAATCAATTCGACATGCAAGAGCCCCCGACCGTGGAAATGCAAACCTGTTCTGTGTTCGCATTCGGCCCCAAATATGCTCAATACATCAGCCATGCCATAATTAGCATCAATTGCCTGAATACCCCACGTATGCTCCAGCAAGGCTCTGACCGCCGGATCTTGTAATCCGCCCTCACCACCAAAGAAACCCTTTTTTAGGCCAAGGTCACGCGGCATCAAGCCAAACTCGTCTTTAAGTACAACCTCCAGACGAGCCATATATGAAGGCGTACAGGAGATCGAGGTGGGCTGAAGCTCCCTAATCATCTCGATGAGCCGCATGGTATGACCGACCCCAAATGGAATAACAGCGGCTCCAGTTCCTTCAAGGCTCATATGATCCGTAAGACCACCCGCCCACAAACAATAATTTAGACAGTGAACAACCGAATCCTCGGGCCTGAGACCAGCACAAAGAAACGCTCGCCGTCCAGACGTAAGGTTGGCCGCCACATCAAAAGCCGTGAAAGCGATATAAAGAGGACGTCCCGTAGTTCCAGAGGTCATGTGCACCCTTACCACATTATCCCGCGACATGGCTAGCCGTCCGTAAGGAGGGTGTAAAACCTGTTCCTCCAATATTTCCGACTTGGTCGTAAATGGCCATTCGTGAAATCGATCCCGTCGGCTGGCCTCCTGTAGCGAGAGGCCAGACCGCTCGATTTTCTCACGATAGAATTCACTCGTCGCAACAACACGAGTCAACTGCTTTTCCAGAAGAGGACAATTTATGGTCTCCTCGACTTCTTCGTGGGACAATAGATCCACTGGATCAATAAATCTCATACATTCTCTCACTTACCATTTCAGTCTTAGAACTTCGAAGGCCTCCGCCCATTCAGCCTTAACCTGAACTCCTCGCACCCGTGCGATACCCTCGATAAACTCCCTTTTCAGGTAGAGCCGGTCCAATACCATTTGAGAATGATAACACTGAAGTGCTGCCCATTTTCTCTCAAGGTGTTGAAGCTGAAGAACAAAGAATACCTGCGCTGAAAAATGAATGTGATTCCACGGCAACTCATATCCCATGATCGACATATCCTTGAATGCCCGTAAACCCTCATTGTAAACGGTCTGATGATCTTGGTGAAGATCATTCCCGGAAGGAATAAGAACAAGTTCCGGCTTGATTGTGCGACGCAACATGACGATATTTTCGAGTACCTCTTGGCGATGGTAACTGAGACGGCGCACAGGAAAATCGAAAACAATCAGCTGTTCTGTCGGTACGCCGAGCATCGGCATAGCCTCGAAGAACTCACGTTTAAGCGTGTCTGGCGGCATCCCCTTCGGCAGAGACTCCTCCGCAGTAGAAAATGCAGCCACAAACACCTTCCGCCCCTCTTCTACAAACCGAGCGATTGTACCTCCACATCCTAATTCCGCGTCGTCCGTATGCGGTGCAAGCACTAAAACTGTTTTAGCTTCCATTCAATATCCTCCCATGATCGGTTTCCACGCTTATCTCAAAGGGCTAGAATCTCCAGCATGCGCCACCCGTAAACGCAGCTTCTTTTTTACTTATTGATCTCCCAAACATTTCAAGAAAGCGCTGGCTAAAACTGGGTATGTAAAATTGTCTGATACAACCTGCTGGCCACGGCAGCCCATCTGAGTCCGCTCGGCCTGACTCATCGTCAAGCATTTCTCGATAGCTGCTACAAGCGCTTGCGGATTATTCGGGCCGACCGAAAACCCACATCCCGTTTCCGCAACCATATCATTTCCGGCTTCAATCGCATACAAAACGGGAATGCCTGCCATCATATAATCCACTAATTTATTTGGAGACACCCCAAATCGGTAGATCGGTGACTTTGGCGCTCCCAGATATGCAACATCAAAAGTGCACAACAATGAGGGAATCTGTGACTTAGCAATAGGCGCAAACATGTGTACGTTATTAATCGCCTCATCCGCTACTCGTCGTTGCAAGCGGGGTTTCTCATGTCCATCGCCAACAAGAACAAACTGAATCATCTTGTTTTTCAACAATTTGGCTGCATCCAACAAGTTATCCAAAGCATTCGGCACACCGTGTGAGCCTGCATAGCCCACGATCATGTAAGCACGCTCATGTGCACTTTTTATATACTCAGCTAATTCGCCTGTTAACACTTGCTTTTCACACTGCCAGTCATCCATTGATATTCCATTCGGGATGATGTGCAGTTTTCGCAAGTCTAAACCGTGTTCCACCATGTGCCCATGGACCTTGGGCAACATAGAAATTACGACATCAGCATCCCGGTAGGCCGTATTTTCAGCCCATTGACAAAGCTGAATAAACGGATGTCGAGGAGACATGCCACCTAATTCGATTGGTGACAGGGGCCATAAGTCGTGTACCTCATATACAAGTTTCGCCTTGGCTATAAAGGCGATTCGCTTGGCAATCCAAATATCGAACGGATAAGTGCTGGATGCTATGACGACATCCGGCCGTGCTTCAGCGATAAGTCGCCTAGCATCCACCCATACCTGTCGAAAAAACGACCATATGTTCAATACTCGTCTGGAACCATTGCCCTTATAAGACGGGACAGGATACCAAACATATTTAATATCATCAATATACTCAATGCTCCGATGCTTGAGGGGCTTACCCTCTTCCGTGGCTTGCTTACTCCGAACATGCGAAAAACTAGCCGCTAGTATCCGCACATCATGCCCAGTTCTAACCCATTCCCTGGCCAGATAATATGGCCGGTACGCCATGCCATGGTGAGGGGAACCTGCATAATGATTAATAATAATAATTCTCACTTCATCAATCCTCTTTTTTGTTTTCAAGAAGCGAAGATCTCTTTCCAAGTCATTTAATCAGCTTCAGTTTTTCGCTCCGCAAATGGCTTCGTATAATGTAAAAAGGCGTTTGCAGATGATTTTATTGTCGATATCTGAGCGCACTAATTCTCGAGACTCACACCGCCCCAGCCCTGCAAGTGATTGTCTAAGCGCTTTAGCTAACGACACGGAGTCACGTTCACAAATGTAACACCCATTAATATTTCTAATTCTATCCGCTACATCTCCCACATCGACAGAAATGACCGGAATATTACAAGCTAATGCTTCCTTAACAATATTAGGAGAGCCTTCTTTATCTGAGGTAACAAGCAAACAATAAGACGCATTTAAATAGAGAGGAACCTTCTCATGACAAACATTATTAAGCTCTAAGAGCTCACATTCAATCCCTGCAGTTCTAAGTTTTTCAATTGCTACGTCCGCCAAATCCCGTCTCTTCACAGGATCATGACTGCTGTCGCAAAAAAGCACTTTGGGTACCGCACTATCTAACCCTAGATCTTTAAGACAGCTCCCGCGGTCAAGCGGTTTGAAACATTCATAATCAACCCCAGTCGTAATAGTACACACCGTGCCGCAATCGGCGGGTATATATTTCAACAAGCTTTCAGAAACGACTATACTGTATGCTGTATGCCGGATTGCAAACCTAGAGCACCACACTCCTAATCGCTTCGAAACGCGCGAAAAACAGCTCCGGGATCGAGAACCTCCGTGTAGATCCGTACCATGATATGAAACTATGCAACGCTTAGGAATAGCCAATGCAGCTATTGCCGCTTGAACACCGCCGAATTGGACATGAACAATATCTGGCCTAATAGCGTCCACCTGCTGTTTCAAGAGACGTCGCATATCAAGATACGCCCACCTCCCAAGGCGCGCACGATCTACAATAACTGGAATTACATTAACACCTAAAGATCGAAGCCCCTCAACTTGAAGTCGCACAGCAGGCCCACATTGATTGCTAAGCATTACTACTTTCATAGATTTAATTCCTCCATAATAGCCCACAGACGTGCTTTAAGTAGCTGATCCTTCTGAAAGCGATGAGTGTAAATATATTGCTACCGTCTGGAAGATCCATACTTGACCAAAATGTACTGAAAGATGCACGCCTACCATCGATCTATTAATATGACCCAAATTCATCTCTTCCTGCAATCATCAATTACCCAGTATTTGAGGATTATAAATAGTGCTGATACTCCGTCTTTCCATCCTATTTTTTTTCCCTCTCCATAGCCACGTCCTAAATAGCTTATCGGAACCTCGTAGA
>JBAXOG010000119.1:0-15547 GCA_037133395.1 bacterium
CGAATATATATCCAATTAGTAGAAGCTCAAAAACCGTTCAAATAAAAACGCCCTAATTCAGAGACCTTAAGGCATTGTTCGTGATTGAACGAAAGTCTCAGATATGATATAAATATCGACATGCAAAAAAAAATAATTAAAGTCGACGGACAGGTGATTCCTGCCGAAGCCATTCAATTTGAATTTGAGCGTCTTGTGCGCTTTTACTCAGAGCATGGCTGGTCAAATGATCAAATCAAGGCCAATCTCCCAGAACTGGTTGAACAAGCACAAAACCAAGCGATTGGAGCAAAGCTTCTTTTGGACGAAGCGGCTAAGCTAGATATTCCAGTAAGCGAAGCCGAGGTGGATAAGCAGGTTGAAGGCATTATCGAACAAATCGGGGGGCGCGAAGCATTCAATAAAGCTCTGGAAGCTCAAAAGACAACCGAAGCAAAATTCCGCGATCAAATGCGTCAAGGCAAACGCGTCGACAAGTTGGTCGAGCAGGCAACAACGGGAAGTCAAGAACCCACTGAAGCGGACATTGAAAAATACTTTGCGGAACACAAAGCCGAATTCTCGAAGGGTGAACAGGTGCTGGCTCAGCATATTCTTGTCACGCCTGACGGAGATGCGCCAGTCTCCAAAAGCGATGCCTATTCAAAAATCAGCTCAATCCGTGAGCGTATTGCCTCAGGAGCTAAAACCTTTGAGAGTGAAGCAGCAGAACATTCGACCTGTCCAAGTGGCAAGGAGGGCGGAAGTCTCGGCTGGTTCGGACGTGGCATGATGGTCCCGGAGTTTGACAGCGAAGTGTTTGCTATGGCGATTGGTGAAATCAGCGGTATCATTGAGACACAGTTCGGCTATCATATTATTAAAAAAACGGATGTCAATAAAGGTGGCGACCCCGATTTTAACGATGTCCGGGAACAGATTCGGGATTTGATCCGCCATGCCCGGCGCGGCGCAGCGATGACCGCGTACGTCGAGGAGCTTAAGTCCAAAGCTAAGATTGAAATGGAATAGCATGAATCACGACCAATTATTTAAGCGAGCTTGCGCGAAAATACCCGGCGGGGTCAACAGCCCGGTGCGTGCCTTTGGCAGTGTGGGCGGAACACCGGTTTATGTTGCCTCAGGAACGGGGTCGACGATTACAACATGCGACGGACGAACACTCACTGATTTCTGTTGCTCGTGGGGCGCGATGATTCTGGGGCATGCGCATCCTGAGGTTGTCGAAGCCATCCAGCGTCAGGCAGAAAAGGGAACGACCTTCGGAATCAACACCGAAATCGAAGTTCAACTCGCTGAGCGCTTGTGCGAACTGGTTCCGTGTTTAGAGCGTGTCCGTCTTGTGAACTCGGGTACGGAAGCTGTCATGACTGCGCTACGTGTTGCACGGGGTGCAACAGGGCGGAACAAGATCGTCAAGTTTGATGGTTGCTATCATGGCCACAGTGACAGCGTACTTGTCTCAGCCGGCAGCGGTTTGCTAACCGGCGGTATCACCTCCACACCTGGTGTACCGCAGGTGGTCGCCAACGACACGTTCGTGGTGCAATATAATGACTTAATTGCACTCACGGAACTCATGCGCGAAAAAGGATCCGAAGTGGCGGCAATCATTGTTGAGCCTGTGGTCGGCAACATGGGGCTTGTGCAGCCAACAGAAGGATTCCTTAAGGGCTTACGTTTATTAGCGGACAAGAGTGGCGCCGTGCTGATCTTTGACGAAGTGATCACAGGATTCCGCTTCGGACTTTCCTCCTATTCGCAAATGTGCGGCGTAACACCGGACTTGATCACCTTGGGCAAGGTCATCGGCGGAGGACTTCCACTGGCGGCGGTAGGTGGCAAGGCATCACTCATGGATCAACTCGCACCCTCGGGAAAAATCTACCAAGCCGGAACGCTGTCGGGTAACCCGCTTGCCGTCGCAGCCGGACTCAAGACGCTAGAGGTCCTTCAACGAGACAACCCCTACCCACGCATGGCAGCGTTGGGCAAGCGACTTTCAGATGCGATTAACCCAATGGCCAAGGGATTTCACTGTGCGCAGTTCCAGGGAATCTTTACAATGTTCTTCACCCCTGCACCTGTCACAACATTAGCTCATGCAAAGCGTAGCGACACGCAAGCTTACGCGACCTACTTTCACAAAGTACTGGGGTCGGGCTTTTACATGCCACCCGCGCAATTTGAAGTAGCCTTTATCTCTGCGGCACATACCGAGTCCAACATTGATGCCTTCACCAACATGGTCCTACGATCCTAACTTCCTTATTGTCACCAACCCATTAAATTCCCAATCATGACATATCTTATATGAGTACTGCACCTGACACCCCTGTTGAACATATATTCCAATTGCCTTTTTCAAAGTCCAGAAATCCGCTCATGCGACTTTTAGGATATCTCATCGAAGGTCTTTTTGGTCTACGTAAGGCAGATCAGATCTACGCCAACGCTCTGAAATTGCCTCAGGAAATCTCCTTTTGCGAGCGTGTTCTGCAAGCTTCTGGCGTAAGGCTGGGCTATAAAGAAAGCGACTTGGCAAAGGTCCCGAAAGAGGGCCCTGTGATCGTGGTTGCCAACCTCCCCTTTGGCTGCCTTGAAGGCGTGATGCTGCTCGTCTTGTTGCGCAAGATCCGGCCTGATGTCAAAACCATGGCCAACTACATGCTCAGCACCATTCCAGAAATGAGAAACGATTTTATTTTCGTCGATCCGTTCGGATCAAAAAATGCGATCAAGGCAAATTTACGGCCACTCAAGGAGAGTCTTTCGTGGTTAAAAGAGGGTCACTTGCTCATCGTATTTCCTGCGGGTGAAGTCTCCAGCTTCGACACGAAATCGTTGCGCATACGCGACGCGGCATGGAGTCCAACCGTCGCGGCATTTGCTCGAAAATCAGGTGCTTGCGTTGTTCCCATGTATATCCCTGGACGTAACTCGATCTTTTTCTATTTGATGGGATTGATTCATCCTCGTCTGCGGACCATCCTCTTAGCCTACCAAGTCGCCAACAAGAAAGGACGTGTCTTAAAGACCCTGATTGGAACGCCTCTGACACAAAAAGCGCTTGAACCCTTTTCAACAGACGATGCACAACTGGTTACATACATGCGGTTCCGAACCTACTTGCTTCACGAACGCAAACTACGTCGGGCACGTCACTTCATCACGCTACATCCGCCCATGATGCCGGCGATGCCCATTGTTCCCTCTGTCCCGACAGAGGAACTCGAGAAAGAAATTGCGAAGCTACCAGATACTTCTCGGCTCGTTGCCGCTGGCGATTTTATTGTTTTCATTGCTACGGCTCAGCAGATTCCGTTTTGTGTTCATGAAATCGGACGGCTCCGTGAAATAACCTTCCGTGCTGTCGGAGAAGGAACTGGCAACGAAATCGACCTTGACAAATTCGACCCCTACTACATGCATTTGGTCATGTGGAATGTGGCCCGAAAAGAAATTGCCGGGTCCTATCGGTTGGGGCTTTCCGATAAAATTATTGAAGCACATGGCGTGAAGGGACTTTACACAAACACCTTGTTTAATTTTGACATGCGCTTGATGGAAAAGTTGCCGCCATTGATTGAAATGGGACGCTCGTTCATCCGACTGGAGTATCAGAAAGCGTATACGTCACTTTTCCTTCTGTGGCGAGGAATCGCCATGTTTATTGCTCACAATCCAAAATATCGCGCCATGTTTGGTCCTGTCAGCATTACAAACGAATATCGCGAGGCCTCTCGATGCATGATTCTCGCATCGATGCGTCAGACATGCATGGATGATGACCTCGCCGTTTGGGTCAAGCCCAAGTTCCCTCCACACCCCCCACAGCGCTCCGAATGGTGCCTGCCTGAGTACCGTTTTTTACTCAATGATTTTGAGCACGTTGCCGACTATGTTTCAGAAATTGAACCTGACGGCAAGGACATCCCCGTTCTTTTGCGACAATATCTGAAACTGGGTGGGCGGTTATTGTCGTTCAACCTCGACCCCGATTTCAGTTCTGTTGTGGATGGTCTTATTGTTGTTGACCTTGCACGTACCCCGCTAAAAACACTGCGAAGATACATGGGGAATGAAGCGGAAGCATTCTTAAAATTTCACGGCATGGTCGAGGAAACTGTTACTCCTGCTGCGGAGAAGGAAGCCTAATGCTTACACACTTGTCAGTTCGAAATCTTGCCATCGTTGAAGAGGCGTCCGTGGCATTCGGTCCTGGACTGAACATGATCACCGGCGAAACGGGTGCAGGCAAATCGGTACTGATGGGCGCACTCGACTTAGTGCTTGGCGGACGCGCTGACAAATCAGCCATTCGTGAAGGCGCAACTGAGGCGGGTGTCGAGGCCACTTTTTCATTTCCAAATTCCAAGGTGCTTGATGGGTTACTGGATGAAAGCGGATTGCCCTCCTGTGAAGAGGGCACCCTGCTGATTCGTCGCACGATTTCGGCAACAGGGACGGGGCGTTGCTTGGTCAATGACGCGCCAACCACGTTACAGACCTTACGCAAACTCGGTTCTAACCTCGTGGACATCCATGGTCCTTACGACCATCAGTCCCTGCTCGCTTCGGACTTTCAACGGCGTGTACTTGATGCGTATGGGCACTGCACACCCCTCCTTGATGCCTACACCGAAACATGGCGTGCGCGCCAGGCCTCCAAACAACGGCTTGCCGAGTTACAGGAAGATTCCTCAGATGTGGCAGAAGAGATCGACCGCCTGCAATTCATGGTCGACGAAATCATGGCTGCTCAGCTCTCAGAGGCTGACGAAGAGGCTTTGATCCAGCAACATGGGGAAGCGGCTAATGCAGAACAGATTTTGGCGCTAGGTTCTGGCATCACCAACGTATTACTGAATAGCGATTCCTCCGCGTTCGACATTCTTGCAACGGTACAGGGTCAATTAACTGAATTAGCCGCTATGCTTCCCGAGGCCCGCGAGTGGAAAAGCGAGGCACAGAGTGTTGCCACGCAACTTCAGGAACTGGGACGCGCGATGGAAGATCGTCTAAGTAAAATCGAATCTGATCCCGAACGCCTCCAGCAGCTTGAAGAGCGCATGGCCCTAGTGCAACGGCTCAAGCGTAAATATGGCGGTACCATTATTTCTGTGCTCGCAACCTGCAATAAACATGATGCTCGACTGAACGATCTGCTCACGCGAACCGAACAGATTAGCGAACTCAACAAGCAAACCACTGCCCTGACCCAGACCCTTGTTAAACAGGGTGCCGAGCTAACGAAAGCACGCCTCACAGCCGCAACACGGATGGGCAAGGCTATTACCGCCGAACTACACGATCTTGGATTTCTCAAGTCGGGGTTTTCGGTCGACCTTTCGCCCATTGAACCCGACACGCACGGGGCCGACGACATCTCGTTCGGGTTCGCGCCAAATCCGGGCGAGCCGATGCGTCCGCTCAAAGCCATTGCTTCCAGCGGCGAAATTGCCCGTGTCATGCTAGCGGTAAAGGCTGTTCTTGCAGCGCACGACAGTATTCCCGTATTAGTCTTCGATGAAATTGACTCCAATATCGGTGGCGAAATTGGTCGAGCAGTCGGCCAAAAGCTTCGCCACGTTGCCGAAAGCCACCAAGTTATTTCCATCACCCACTTGCCACAGTCTGCGGTCTATGGACACCAGCATTACCGTGTCACCAAGGATGTTTTCAAGAACCGTACGCGAATGCAAATCCAGTTGTTGACTGGAGATGACCGCGTGGATGAAATCGCTCGAATGCTGGGCGGCAAAGGCCTGACCAGTGTCATTGAAAGTCATGCCCGCGAACTCCTCGCATCGGCAATTCCAGCAAAAAACAAATAAAAAAGGGGAAGTGTATGGCTCGCACCCAAAAAGAATTAATAGGCGTCACGAAACTAGGTAACAGCAAGCTGACGTATGCCAACACGTATGATCCATCTGTTTTAGAGACCTTTGCCAACAAGCATCCCAAGCGCGACTACTGGGTCACATTCGACTGCCCTGAGTTCACCTCGCTCTGTCCCATGACGGGGCAACCTGATTTTGCAACCCTCACCATTCGCTACATTCCCGGTACACGGATGGTCGAAAGCAAATCACTCAAGCTTTACCTGTTCAGTTTTCGCAACCATGGGGATTTTCACGAAGACTGCGTCAACATGATCCTCAATGACCTTGTGACCTTGATGAAACCCCGTTATATCGAGGTACTTGGGACTTTTAATCCCCGCGGCGGCATTTCGATTATTCCGTTTGCCAATTACGGACAACCTAAGACACGCTACGTTGATCTGGCCATGTCGCGTTTCAACACCTATTCTGGGTGAAAAATACAATCTGAAATGCGGAAACAGACTTGACGAAACTGATGCATAAGAATACACTATTCTTTGCAAATTAAATACTTAATATAGCAACCTTATGTTGCTCGAAAGAGAGATATTATGACCACAGCCATTATAGTTGCAGCAGGGAAAAGTGAACGCATGGGAACGGGCATGGACAAGGCATTTTTGAGTCTTGGTTCTAAACCTATAGTTGCGTGGTCATTACTTGCTGTTCAAACCTGTATCGACATTGACAGTATTATTCTTGTTGTTCGAAAAGATCAAGTATTAGCGGCAAAGAGTGTGATACACATGTTTGGAATTTCAAAGCTATTCGCGATCGTGGCAGGGGGCGGGAAGCGGCAAGACTCCGTGATGGCCGGCATGGCGGCGATGGATCCAGATACGCGGATGATTGTTGTGCATGACAGTGCACGTCCCTGCGTGACCCCTGACCTGATTTCCGAAACGGTTAAATATGCGAAACGTCACGGATCAGCCATTGCAGCTTCACGTATTTGGGATACCGTTAAATATGTTGAAAAAGGAAACACCGTTGACCGTACGCTCGACCGCACAAAGCTCTGGGCGGTGCAGACGCCACAAGCTTTTACAGCAGATTTACTCAAACGCGCCTACAAGGCTGTTGTTGAACAAAATGTAACTGTTACAGACGAAGCAGGAGCCGTCGAACTGATTGGGGAACCTGTTCGACTTGTAGAATGTGTACGTCCGAATATCAAGATTACAACTGTTGGAGACATGCCGCTTGCTGCGGTTGCAATGAAGTTGAATTAAAATGGAAAAGAAATTTGCGATTTTCGGGGATGTTCATGCGAACCTCGAAGCGTTAATAGCTGTCACAAACGATGCTTCCAAACGTGAAGTGACCGATTATATATGCGTAGGGGATGTGGTTGGATACAATGCCAGCCCCTCCGAATGCATACAAGTTGTAAGAGACCTTGGCTGCGTAACGGTTCGTGGCAATCACGACCATTACTGCTCGCATGATGAAAACCTTGATGATTTTCAGCCCTTGGCTGCCAGTGTTATTGCTTGGACACGCCGTCAGCTTTCAGATGAGGATGTGATTTGGCTGAAGAACCTTCCCTTGCGAAAGGCCATTTCCGGATTTACGATTGTCCACAGCACGCTTGATATGCCTGACCACTGGGGATATGTTTTTGACTCACTTTCAGCCGAGGCCCATTTCAACTATCAGATGACCACCCTTTGTTTCTATGGTCATACGCACGTGCCCATGGTCTATGAAAAAAATGCTGGCATTCGACGCTTCGACCCCTACAACATCAAGCTGACAACTGGCACAAAGTATTTCATCAATGTCGGGAGCGTTGGTCAACCACGCGATGGAAACCCTGACAGTTCTTATGCGATTTACACGCCATCCACACGTGAAGTCGAGTTTGTCCGTGTGTCTTATGACATTCAGACGTCCATGGAAAAAAACATACAAGCCGGACTTCCAGAACGTCTTGCTCACCGTCTTGCTCAAGGCAAGTAAACTCCGAGTTTTTTCATCATGTCCATCCTCATTCAACACGTAACCCTTAACGGTGTTCTTTGTGATGTATACATCCAAGACAACCGTTTTAAAACCATTGCGCCACACATCTCATGTAGGGCCGATACTATTCTTGACGGCGAAGGCAAGGCAATCCTGCCTGCATTTTACAATACACATAACCATGCAGCCATGACCAGCATGCGGGGATATGCCGATGACATTGATCTGTTTCCGTGGCTAAAAAACCACATCTGGCCTTTTGAAGCCTGTATTACAGAGGAGGATGTTTATCATTGCACACGGCTTGCCATCCTTGAAATGATTCGGGGTGGAACGGTCTTCTTTAATGACATGTACTGGTTTTCCGCAGCGACAATCCGTGCAGTCGAAGATATGGGCATACGCGCCGCAGTGGGTCGTCTTTTCATAGAATCCAGTCCAGGCGTCATCCTCGAACAAAACAGGAGGGAAAACGAAAGGCTCGAAGCGATGAAGACCTCGCTTTCATCACGTGTCATGCTCACCTACGCGCCGCATGCCATTTACACAGTTTCGGGAAAGACGCTTTCCATGATTGCCGAACAGGCTAAGGCAGGGAATGACTTCATTCACATCCATGCTTCAGAAACCGAGCTGGAAGTGGCTAACAGCCATAAGGATCATGGTCTGTCGCCGATTGCCTGGCTCGACAGATGCGGCATACTCGGACCTCGTACCATACTGGCTCATTGCGTTCATCTCTCTGCAGATGATATTACGCTCATTCGTCAACGGGAATGTATTATCGCTCACAATCCGACATCCAATCATAAATTAGCCTCAGGACGTTTCCGTTTTCATGACGTCGTTCAAGAGGCGGGATGTCATGTCACAATTGGAACAGACGGGGTTGCCTCCAACAATAACCTCTCCATGCTTGAGGCGATGAAATTCGCAGCACTCTCAGCAAAGGATCAAAGCAATAGAGCAACGGTAGCCCCAGCGAACATGATTTTTGATTGTGCCACGCGAAAAGGAGCAGAAGCATTTAGTATCCATGCGGGGGTTATTGAAGAGGGACGTTTAGCCGACGCATTACTCGTTGACCTGTACCACCCCACCCTCGTGCCCAATCATCACTTAGTTTCAAACATGGTCTATGCAGCAGACACCTCCTGCATTGACACGGTCATTTGCGATGGACGCATCTTGATGACTAACAAGGTTATCCCTGGCGAACGGGATATGATAAAAGCAGCTCAGTACGCCATTGAGCAAATCCTTGGCCGACTGACACGTAACGCCTAAGGAGAAAACGACCATGAACGAGAATAACGCTAATTATGCTAAAATAGGTTTTTTTGTCCTTACTGGATTTGCACTCATCTTGGTGGCGATTGGCATTGCAGGCGCACGCGTCATCAAGCGAAATGAAATATTCGCGGAAACCTATATTGCTGAATCCGTCACAGGACTTGAAATCGGATCCCCTGTTAAATATCGAGGGGTACCGATCGGTTCGGTCAAGCGGATCGGTTTCTTATATAGCGAATACGGAAACGAGATGACCGACCATGACGCGCCGCTCAATGCGCAACGCATCCTTGTCATCATGGCGCTCGACCCTCAACAGTTTCTCCCCATGAAAGCCGACAACCCGAGTAAGTTCCTTCAGGATCTGATTACCAGTGGTTTACGCGTCAAGGTTGCATCACAAGGTATCACGGGCATATCGAGCATTGAATTCGACTATTTTCCAGTCACTCAATATTCGAATGAGTTTCAAACTGTCACATGGAAACCCAAGAATGTCTATATTCCATCAGCACCCAGTACATTTTCTATTTTTAAGAAAAACACAGAGGATTTGATTTTAAAATTCAACCAGCTAGACTTACAGGGTATCGCCACAGAATTTCATGAGTTGCTCGAAACTACACACGCCAAGGTTGGTGCAATTGACACTGTAAATCTCTCCTCAAATACGCTTCAACTTGTTCGGGAACTCAGGATTACCATACAGTCTCTTCAAAAAATTGTTGGATCGTCTGAAATTCAGAGCGTTCCAACGGAGTTGGCATCTGTTTTAACCAAAGTGAATAAGACAGTCGACAATCTTAATTCTCAAATCGGACCCTTAATGACGTCTTTAAAGGGAGTCACGGATCGTACCGACACTCTCTTAGTGTCCCTCACCGCTGTCACCACAAATACGGGCACACGCATTGATCAGACCTTTGATCAGGTGGGGAAAACACTCGATTCCTTTGGGAAGACTGCGCAAACAATGAACCGGCTAACCGCGTCACAGCAATATGCCTTGACAGAACTCATCCAAAATCTACGGTCTACATCTATAACCCTGAACCAGCTGATTACCGATGTACAAGCGAATCCGGCATCTCTGATCGTGGGGCAACCCCCTGTTCCGCTTCCGGAAACAAAGTAAGCGCACTACATAAAAAAAACGAGTGTCTTTTTGACGCTCGTTTTTTTGTCGTTATGTATCGCCTTTAGTTCTTGTAAAGAACTTTACGGTTGCCCTTTTCAATCTTGCCAATGACGACAGGCGCCATCTTCATGGCTTGCAACAAATTCATCGTCTTCTTCGCGTCTGTAGGACGGACAATGACGATATACCCAATACCCATATTGAACACGCGATACATCTCATCACGATCAACCTTACCCTGGCGTTCAATAAAGTTAAAAACCATCGGGGGCGTCCAGGATGCACGGTCAACCATAGCGTTGCACTTGTCCGGCAACACACGCGGAATATTATCGATAAAACCACCACCCGTGATATGAGCCATGCCGCGAATTGAAATGTGTTTTGCAAGTAATGCACTGATGGGCTTCAAAAAACTACGATGAACCGCTAACAATGCCTCTGTTACTGTGGTACGTGTACCTGGAATCAAATCCTGATGCATCAGACCACATTGGTCAAAAATAACTTTGCGAGCGAGGGAATAACCGTTTGTCTGCAGTCCGCCAGAAGGCAAACCAATCATGACGTCTCCAGGCTTAATCGCTTTTCCTGTAATCACCTTCCGTTTTTCAACGACACCCACAATGGTTCCAACCAGGTCATATTCTCCAAGGGAATACAGTCCAGGCATTTCCGCTGTTTCACCACCTAACAACGCGCAATTGTTTTCCTTACAGGCTTTAACCAGTCCGCTGATCACATCGGTAAAAATGGCTGTGTCAAACCGTGAAGTTCCGATGTAATCCATAAAGAACAAGGGTTTGGCACCCTGCACAAGAATATCATTGACGCAATGGTTGACAATGTCCTGACCGACCGTATCGTGCTTCTTAGCAAGTGCGGCCACTTTCAGTTTTGTTCCAACACCATCGGTACTAGCGACAAGCAACATTTCTTTACCGGGAGACTGAAAAAGTCCACCAAAACTTCCGATGCCGCCAACAACACCTTTCGTCTGCGTCGTCGCAACCATCTTTTTGATGATTTCAATGCCAGACATCTTGGAGTCAATATCCACGCCTGCCTGCGCATACGCAGATGCTTTTTTTGCTTGGTCAGCTTGCTTTACCATGTTATACCCCTTACTTGCTCATTACTATATCAGGTAGTCAAAACGGGCATACCATACCATGATACAATCGCCTTTTCCAGTAAAAAATAGGAAAACACCAAAAAAAACGCTTGGAAAAAGTTAAAATCCGTTCATTCAGTACCCGTTACCCGTCATAAAGCCGCTCACATCTTATCAAAGACGACTTCATAATCAACTTGTTGCGTGGCTTGAAAATAGTTTCCAACAAGCTGGGATTTTTCAGCATTCAAAATCAACGTATAACGAGAACCTGGGTAATTAACATCTTGAAGTTCGACAAACACCTTGGTAAACCCTCTTTCCTCGTAAATTCGGGCCTTCCCTACGTGAATTGGACTTGGATTAAAGTAGGCAACTTCCAAGGCATTATTCTGCAGAAGCTGCTTGAATTCAAGAACATACCCGCCATCAGAGCGTGACCACTTTCCTTTTATTTTTTCAAACGCCCCTGTACACTGGGCCTGTGCTTTTGGTTGTACCGCAGCCGTTGATTCGGCTACCGTCTCTGTTCTTCCGCATCCACCCAACAAAAGAAAAGAAAAAAGACTTAATGTAACATACCTGAAATGATTAAAATTCATGGGGTTTCCTTTCAACTATTTGAGCGTGAAGCCCGCATCACACCAATCGCCATGGTCGCTTTTGTTGTTGTCGCCAGCGGAATCCGAGATCAGAACGATTTCACGAGCATCTTTTGGAATTTCGACATCAATGTTCCAAGTTTCACTCTGCCCAAACCTCAAAACCGGCGTACTGTAGATAATACGGCGCGCATCAGAAGCCTCGATCGCAACCGTAAAGATCATACTCGACTGATTATCGCTCCGCTTGCTCTCGTCTATGCCGACAACAGCAACAAAGTGCTTCCATTCCGGCTTACGCTTGTAAATCACATACCCGTCTGCATGGACGCATATCCCTTTATCATACGTCTCCTTGCCAAGGGTGAGCTTACCTGTCTGAGACTTACCATATTGGATCGGTCCATGCCCGGAAACAGCCTGTTTCGGTTTAAGCTGGTCAACATATACATCCGGTTTCGGTGGTTTGGGCCCCAGTTGCGGCTTCTTGAGTGTTGAAAACTTCGTGGCCTTTGATTCGCCGCGTTCACCGCTGATGGAATAGGGCGTCAACGCGTATGTGTAGACTGACTCTGCGTTGACCTTCTCATCCCGCCATACTCCGCCAATCGCCTCTTGAGCAACAACCTCGCCGTTGCGCTTAACTTCGCAGGCGCGAGTGTTTGCGCTCCACTTAATAACGACTGGCGAATAAACATCCTGCTGTTCAGCAGAGAGTGTTTCAAGGATTGGCTTCGTGCGCGTTACCTCGCCATTTTTAAACGAAACCGCCCAGTGAACTCGAAGGCTCTTCTTCGAGCGCAACCGGACCCGTACAAGCCCCTCTTCCGTCTTGCTTTCGATCGTCACATCCGGATTATCAACCTTCACACCCTCAAGCGCAAAACCGCCCTTAAAAACCAGCGTCATTATACGCAATTCATACGGGTCATCCGCGACCAGCTCGCTTGTACCCGTCAGTGTGCTGCCCTCCCACTCTTCCTTGAAAACATCAACCAGTCCCTGCGTGATATGCCGGGACGTGCTGATGAGTTGCGGATGATCAGCAAGCTGACGTACAGACAAGTCTTCGCAGGCACGCGCAGGCAACGTCCGAACAAGCTTATCCTTAAACAGTGGCAGCAACCCGTTGCTCCAGTAATCAAATGCTACATATACCGTGTTATCCTTCAGCCCCAACCGCTTCAAATCATATTCAATCGTTGCTTCCTTGGACTCCCAGTTATACACGCCGATCAAGTTGCGCTCAAAACCTAATGCCTTATCGGTGACAAGCCACAAACGAGGAATCGTATTCTCGAACAAATCAACTGGACGCGCCACAGCCTTATGGCTCGGCATCGTGCGCTTCAGCAGATCAAGCTGATTAGGTTTCAGCTTGCTATACTCTTCGCTACTGCTGTTCATAAAACCAGCCAACGTCACATACGTGCAAATGACCTTGGACGTCATCTCCGGTTCGACGCGGACATAAAGAGGATCGGGATCATTATACCAAACGCGATTATTGAGAAAATACTGCCATGCGCCGTACTTCGGTCCGCTCATGATACCGCCCCAACTCGTACCATTATCCGGTCCGATGCGCATCGCATCAATCATTCCAAAGGCCTGTCCTGCACTGCGCGCATTCTGCGAAACACAGCATCCCAAAATAAAGGTATCGGGGCCGGCTTCCTCGCGGACAATCTTTTGACTATTACGCGCCATCTCCATTTGCGTCATGTTCGGGTTATGCAAAACCGATTGGCCATAATCATCCTCCTTAAACACATCGTTCACATATTGAGGACTTACCGCAAGTCCGGTCGAATAACCGTCCAGTTTAAGATATTTATAATTCCATTCTTTCACATTTTTTCGAATCTGGAGGCGCAAATAATCCTGAGCTTCTGGATGCGTCAAGTCAAAGCATGTCCCACCCCAAGGCGTATCAAACGGCTTGCCGTCTGAACGCTTAGCAAACCAGTGTTGCTTGTCTGCGAACCAGGGGTCGTTATACGTCCCGGTAAATGGCATCAGCCAGATACCCGCCACCAAGTTCTGTCCTGTAATGACATCTGCAATGGCGCGCATACCATCTTTATAACAACCTGCAGGGTTGTGACCGACAAATACCTTGTTCGGCCCATTCTTGCTCTTCCCCAGTTGCCAGCCATCGTCAATCTGCATGACATTCAGGCCGAATTTCTTCAATTCGGCCGAGACAAATTCTGTCCGTGCCTTCATCGTCTCCTGATTGGACGCGCGGTCAACATACCACGTACAATGGACCGTCGGCATCGGGGGTAGCTTGATCGTATAGATCTTTGCAATAGCATCCGCGTAGGCTTCAAGTCCAAAACGCGCATCATCAAAATAGCCAATCGCAAACGTCTCAAGCGCTTCGGATTGATTCGGCTGCAACAAAAGCCGACCGTAATCCACACGAGGCAGCATCGTCTGCTTATCTGTCAACACAATGCCACTGCCGCGATCTGTGGTCACCCAGCCACCCACCACGCCATTTCGCGATCCCGCATTGACCATGGCAATCCACATATAACTGCCTCTGTTTTTCTCGATGGGGTGTGGCCCACCTGTCGTCATCACCGTTGTAAGCGGAGTATTAAGAATATCAAGGGAAGGATAAGATACACGATTCGTAACGGTCAGCGCAGAACCATTATTCAAACGCATCCTAAAAAAAACAAAGGGCTGTTCTGGGTACAGAGCAATGCTCAGGGCGTCACTTTCCAGCGCAACCCCTTTACCCAGACGATCATTCACCTCTATTTTTTTAAACAACTTCGATGATACGTGTGTCTGCGCAAAGCACTGTTCCCCCTTTGAAAGGACGAGTTTTCCATCATCTGACAGTGTAACCATAACCTGGGTATTACTAATTTTCTGATCCGCAGAAAAAGCTGTCAGCCCCAAAAAAACAAAAAAACAAAAAACAACCGGATTCAGATGACCTTTTAACATATTCATGGAGTCCCTTCCCCGCATTCCGTGGCAAATCTAATCAGTTCGGACAAATGGCGTCTACCTTTTGGACGGCCTCCTTCAGAAACCCAGCAAAGGCATCCAGACCTTCCGTGAAGGATGTCTTCAAAAATACATCCACAGCTTCCTTCGCCATCCACTCACCCCAGATCATCTGTCCGAGGCAAAGGGCATTCGCATTATTAACAGCTCGGCACATTTTTGCGGCAAACACAGATTCAACAACCGATGCCGTCACGCCCTTAAAGCGATTAGCCACGATTGACATCCCCATGCCTGTTCCACAGAAAAGAATCGCACGCTCAGCAGCACCCGATTGCATCATCTTGCAAGCTGCAACTGCTCCATCATAATAAGGAATCGCCGTGGCGTTCGTCGCGCCAACATCGGAAACTTCGTACCCTTTACCCTTGAGATGAGCAACCAACACATCTTTCAAACCAACCGCAAATGGATCCGCTGCAACTACAATTTTCATCATTTTTTGTTTCTTCCCTATTTATTAAGGCTCTTCACGGTTTGTCGAAAAAACTTCCTGAAAAGAAGCACCCAAGAAACC
>JBAXOG010000120.1:0-15476 GCA_037133395.1 bacterium
ACCAATTGGACGTTGGTCGAACAGATTCCGGCGAATGTGACGCCTGCCAATTTAGTGGGTACTGGGGTATGGAGTTCAACAGCCCGTACCTTGACCTACACGGGTACGGGTTCTCCAACAATAGGATACACAGCCCTTATTTCGACGAATGGCAATTTTGAGATCAGTGGCAGTATTGCATCCCTGCCGACTAACGTGACGAAGCCGGTGACAGGAGACCATACTGTTTCACGAGGCGAGTTCTTGCGTAAGATCAGCGGCACGAATGTGTGGATATACATGTTTGCACCAACCAATAGTCGACCATGGACTGTCGAAGAGAATTTGAACGGTACGCACTTGGAAGCATTCAACTGGTCGGCGGGCGGTGACAGTGTAGATGGCTATATTTACTGGGGTGGAACCACAAGTGCGGTCGGACTAGTCCTTTCCTATAGCGTGAGAGGCCCGGAGGGTTATACAAATGTGATCAACGGAGATGTTTCACTTACTCGACCGAATGCATCTTATACAATCTATGGCGACTCGACGCTCATTATTCCTCCGGAACCTGCTCCCGTAGTTCCTGTCCCGCCACCGACGATTTTGCGTTTTGTATGGAATGGAACGAATGCATCTCTGACGTTCACATCGATTGTTGCTCAAGCTTATTCGGTGTTCACCAATGCGAATATGTTGGTGACGAATGGCTGGAGAAATTGTATACCCGCCATTGCTGGGCAGGCAGGCGCAACAACGGTCACAGTCCCTGTTGTCGAGCCACAGCTTTTTTATCGCGTAAAATCAGACTAAAAAAATATCCGTTATAAACGCAAAATTCTATTGCACTTTTGGTCAGGGTTTGGCATGTTGCGAGTTGTTTTTTATTGAGGAGGAATGGAATGGCACAACCTTTGTTAGATGCGTTGGATGGATGGAACAGTGTAAAGAGTTCCGAGCTGTATGGAGTCGCTTCTTGGAGTCAGGGATATTTCAATGTGACCGAGGATGGTCATGTGGCTGTTAACCTGAAGAATGCCAAGGGTTCTGTGAGCGTCAAGCTGACGGATATTGTTGCTGGAATCGAAGACCGAGGCATCGGGTTGCCGCTCTTGTTGCGCTTCAGCGATTTGCTGGGCGACCGGATTCGTCGCATCAATGAATCGTTTGGAAAGGCTATTGCGGATTATAACTACCAAAATGAATATCGTGGCGTTTTTCCGATCAAGGTCAATCAGCAACAGCAGGCTGTTCATGACGTGGTCACTTTTGGTGCGCCCTATCACCATGGACTTGAAGCTGGCTCGAAGGCTGAGTTGATCGCAGCACTTGCCTACATGCGTGATCCATTGGCCTATCTGGTCTGTAATGGGTACAAGGATTCCGAATTTATTGATCTGGCGCTCTCTTCCACAAAGATGGGGATGCAAACAATCATTGTCTTGGAGTCTGTCGATGAACTTCACCTCATCTTGAAACAAGCCGAACAATTACGGGTCCGCCCGCGCATTGGTGTTCGTATTAAGCTTTCTAGTCGTGTGGGTGGCAAGTGGTCTGAATCTGGAGGCGAGCGAAGTGTCTTCGGTCTCACGCCTGCAGAGGTGATTGATGTGGTGGACTTGCTTCGTGCAAAAAACATGTTGGACTGCTTGGAGATGTTGCATTACCATCTGGGATCTCAGGTACCCAACATCCGTGAAATTCGTGATACCGTCAAAGAGGCTTCTCGCTTTTATGTGGGTCTTGTGAAAGAGGGAGCTAAGATGGGCATTTTTGACATCGGTGGCGGTCTTGCGATCGACTACGATGGCTCCCACACGAGTTTTTCGAGTAGCGCTAATTATGACATTTCTGAATATTGCGCGGACGTGATTGAAGGCATTATGAATGCCTGCAATGAAGATAAGATTGCGCATCCGCTGATTATCAGCGAATCAGGACGTGCGCTCATTGGTTACTATTCCGTGTTGCTGATCAATGTTTTGAATACGGCCGTGTATGAAGAGAAGGACCCGCCACCGATGGGCGAGGAGACACGTCCAGAAGCCTTGGATAACATGTTTTATGTTTCAAAGACCTTGAGCCAGAAAAATATCCAGGAATCCTTCAATGACGTACTGTATTATCGCGAAGAGATTCAGAAGGCGTTTAAACATGGGGACATCACCTTGCGTCAACATGCTGCAGCAGATTGCTTGTTCTGGTATATTTTGACACGTATTCGCGAATTGGCCGCTGGACTCAAAACGCTTCCGCAAAGTTTGTCGGGTCTTGATGCGTTATTGGCGGATGTGTACTACTGCAATTTCAGCGTCTTCCAATCTCTACCGGATGCTTGGGCCATTGAACAGCTTTTCCCGATCATGCCGATTCATCGTCTGTGCGAAAAGCCGACACGCAATGCATGCTTGTCGGACATCACGTGCGACTGTGATGGACGCATCAATCGTTTCATTGATCAGCATGACGTCAACCACGTTCTCCCTGTGCACCCGTTCTACAAGGGACAGCCCTATATGCTGGCCGCCTTCCTTGTCGGAGCATACCAGGAGACGTTGGGTGACTTACATAACTTGTTTGGCGACACGAACGTGGTGAGCGTACGTGTTGATGAAGATGGCGACATTGAATATGTGCAGCAAGTGAGTGGCGATTCGGTCGGCGATGTGCTGAGTTATGTTGAGTATCGTCCGGAGCGCCTGATTGAACAATTTCGCGCAACAGCGGAAGAGGCGGTAAAGCAGAAGCGGATCACGCCTGCGGAACGCCGCGAGATTGTCGCTGCTTATGAAAACGGCATGCGCGGATATACCTATTTCGAAGAATAAAGCAGGAGCAGGCAATGGCTTGCCCATCCAATAGGAGAGAACTATGGCTAGAGTCATGATTATTGGTGCAGGGGGCGTGGGGTCGGTTGTGGCGCATAAGTGTGCGCAGGTGCCGGAGGTTTTCTCGGAAATCATTTTGGCCTCGCGTACAAAGTCGAAATGCGATGCGCTCGCCAAGACGATGAAGGCCAAGGTCCCAGTTACGACGTATGCCGTGGATGCGGACAATGTGCCGCAACTGACAAAGTTACTCAAAAAGACTAACCCTCAGTTGGTCATCAATGTGGCCTTGCCGTATCAGGATTTGCACATCATGGATGCCTGCCTTGCGGCTGGTGTGAACTATTTGGACACGGCTAATTATGAGCCACTGGACACGGCTAAGTTCGAATACAAGTGGCAGTGGGCATATCAGGAACGCTTTCAGAAGGCGGGGCTCATGGCGTTGTTGGGATCGGGCTTTGACCCGGGCGTCACAAGTGTGTTCACCACCTATCTGCAAAAGCATGTCGTTCCTAAGATCAAAGAGATCGACATTATCGACTGCAATGCGGGCAGTCATGGCTTACCCTTTGCAACGAATTTTAGTCCGGAAATTAATATTCGCGAAATCACAGCTAAGGGACGTTACTGGAAAAAGGGCAAATGGGTGGAGACTGCTCCGCTCTCCGTGAAGAAGCCCTTTGTAATGCCGGACAAACTGGGCAAACTCAACATGTATTTGCTCTATCATGAAGAGCTGGAGTCTATCGGAACGCATATCAAAGGGCTGGAACAGGCGCGTTTCTGGATGAGTTTCTCGGAAAATTATTTGAAGCATCTGGATGTCATCCGAAATATCGGCATGGATCGAATTGATCCGGTTTCTTTTAATGGTGTCGATATTGTCCCCATTCAATTTCTGGCTAAGTTGCTGCCAGATCCCGCGTCGCTCGGACCGCTGACCAAAGGGAAAACCTGTATTGGCGTTCAGGCTTATGGCAAAGATGCCAAGGGCAAGGAGAAGGTTGCGTTCGTGTATAACGTATGCGACCATCAGGAGTGTTATCGTGAAGTCAAGTCTCAGGCGATCTCCTACACGACGGGCGTCCCAGCTATGATTGGTGCAAAGATGATGCTGACAGGTAAGTGGACAGGACAGGGGGTCTTCAATATGGAGCAGTTTGACCCCGATCCTTTCATGGACGCGCTCAATCAACATGGCTTGCCCTGGAAGGTGCTTAAAAAACGCGTGTTTACTTCACCGATAAAATAAGGGTTGAGGTATGATGATTCCGACCCCCTCCTTTATTGTTGATGGTTCCGCGATTGAGCGGAATATGCGTGTGCTTGCGGAGGTGAAGCAGCGGACGGACTGCAAAATCTTGTTGGCGCTCAAGGCTTTCTCAACCTTCGATCTCTTCCCGATGATGCGTAAGACCTTGGATGGCTGTTGCGCAAGCTCTCTGGATGAGGCACATCTCGGGCGCGAAGCCTTTGGCGGAGAGATCCATGCCTTTGCCGCTGCATTCTCTGAATCAGAGATGCGTGAGCTCGTGAAGCACATCGACCATATCACACTGAATTCCTTTGCCCAACTGGATCTGTTCCGAAGCATTGAAAAAACATGCGATATCACCGTGGGGCTGCGCATCAATCCTGAACACTCAGAAGGTCACACGGAAATTTATGATCCGTGTGCACGTAAGTCGCGCCTAGGCATCCGCCGTGCTTCGTTTGCAGGGCACTCGCTTGAAGGCATTACAGGTCTTCATTGTCACAATCTTTGTGAGCAAAATGCGGAACCCTTTGCGCGGACGGTTGAGGCGATTGAAGAAAAGTTTGGAGATCTGCTGCCGAGAATATCCTGGTTCAATTTTGGTGGCGGTCATCACATTACGCGTGAAGATTACAATGTCGATTTGTTGTGTGATACGCTTCAGGCGTTTCGTGCCCGCCACCCGAATATCACGACCCTCTATCTTGAGCCTGGCGAAGCCTGTGCTTTTAACGCAGGCACTTTGGTTGCAACAGTCTTAGATGTTGTTGAAAACGAATTGCCGATTGCCGTGCTGGATGCGTCCTGCGCATGTCATACGCCGGATGTGATGGAGATGCCTTATCGTCCGCGGCTATTTCGGGATCCGCAATGGCATTGTGAAGCGAATCCCTCGCACCAGGCGGACAAGGGCGGAGAGGCTGGCGAAAAACCTTACACGGTACGGCTTGCAGGTGCCTCGTGTCTAGCCGGAGATATTTTTGGCGACTGGTCCTTTAACACGCCTATAAAAACAGGTGACCGGATTATGTTTGAAGACATGGCGCACTATACCATGGTCAAGACCAACACCTTTAATGGTATCCGTCTGCCGACGATTGCGATACGCGGCCAAGATGGAACCCTGAAGGTTGTGAAGCGCTTCGGATACAGTGATTTCAAGAGCCGGCTTGGATAAAGGAGAAAAACGAGATGGGACGTATGCGACTTATGGGACGAATGGGACGTATGTCACAGTCACCGCGCCGTCTCATGTCAATGGTGGAAGGGTGGAAATGGCGGAATGATAGGGTTGGATGCCTTGCTGGGCGAATAGGCGTCCCCGCCTGTTCGCTGGTTCGGCAGCTGCCGAACCAGCATAAGCATACGGTTTCCGCCTACGCCAAGGCTACGGCGGACTGGTCGGGTACAGGCGATGACGCCTATACGCCCAGGCTTACGACTAGCCATCCAAAAAAAAATTCCCCCTCGTTTATTCCAGCTCCGCTGGCGGCGGTCTTTCTTCTCATTCTACCCTTTCTGCCATGCTCCAGCCTCTTTGCAGCAACGCAGGAGCCGGTCACGGTTTCGTTCATGGGCGGGTATGATCCGGATACGCCAGAGGGACCTGTTACGCGGCAAATCATGAAGCTTGCGCAACAAGAGCCACAATTGAATCCGCAAAAGTGGGGTGGTCTTGTTCTTCCTGGTGGAGGCGGACGAGCCCCCTTTATGTTGTCGTTGGCTGGCGGCACGTCTCCTGATATTTATTTTTGCTGGTTTCATATTATGCGCCACGATATTGAGCAGGGCTTTATTCATCCGCTCAATGAATGGATTGGTGATGACCTCAATGGTGACGGCCAGATCAGTGACAGCGAAGCTAAATGGCCAGGCTGGAAGGATGTGCCGTTACTGTGGCGTCAGGTGGCCACAAAGAATGGTAAAGTCTATGGTTTGCCTATGGCCGGAACGTGGTACTACGGCATTATTTATCGTAAGGACTTGGTTCAGCAGGCAGGACTTGATCCAGAGAAGACGCCCGAGACATGGGATGAATTTTACACATGGTGTCAGCAACTGACCTTCCCGCGTCGTCAAGTTTCGGGTGCAAAGGTTCAGCGCGGCCAGCGTGCGTTTGGATTGGAGTGTCGTCCTTGGGGATGGTTGCCATGGATGCAGGCTGCGGGGGGTTCGCCTATTGTCAATATTCGTCAGTCCCCAACAACGGGCAAAGCCTATTCCTTTAGCATGGAAGAGATTGCTTTCCGTGCTCCTGACACCGGAGAAGATCTTTCACAGGTTGAAGGGAGATGGCAGGCAAACTTTGATTCGCCTGAAGCGGTTGAATCTGCTCGTTTTCTTCATCGGTTGGTATGGTCGCCCTGGATACGGGATCCAGTGACGCAGGAGATCATTAATCTCACCGAACTGGATGTGGCTGCCGGTTGTGTGACGCACAAGGACGGGCACGTGATTGAGTTTCAAGATTCAGACGTGATCAAGGGGGCGACACGTCCGTTACCGCGCATGACAACAGAACTTCCGCAGCTTTTTGCGCAAGGCGAGATTGTTGCACTTTTCGCAGGATTGGACCTCGTCGAAATTTTGACACGCGAGGCAAATCTGCCGCCTGAAATGATCGGCATCATGCCCTTTCCAGCAGCCAAGCCCGGCATGAAACCTGTGTTCCAAGCGCATAAACATTTTTATAGCATGACGGAAGGTGTCGGAAGGCGTCCGAAGGCCGAGCGGGATTTGATCTGGAAATGCGTGCAGCAACTGGCATCAAAAGAGGTTAACGACGAGGCTATTCGGCAAAAAGTGTTGGAAGGTTATGCGCGTTGGTGTACGCCGGCTGATTTGATTCGGTTAGGACTGGGAGAATATCTCAGTGAAGTGCCGCAGCGTATCCGAGAGAATTATGAGGGCATTGAACGCGGTACTATTCTTGCGCGTACGGAACCCTTCGCTGGATTTTGGCAGGCCGTATCAGATCTTATTGATCGTCGATTTCTTGGCCTGTTGCTTGCTGAGAGTGGGGAAAAGTTCGATTATGTCTCGGCGTTGCAGGGTATCAATGCGGATGCGAATAGGGGGCTGATGTTTCGTGTGCCAGAAAAGCAACTGGATCGGCAGCGTCCCTTGGCGCGTGTGATCTTCGGGGTTGTTCTGATTGCCTTGCTGATTTGTGGAGGAATGATGTGGAAGGCGGCGCGTGTAGCCAGTCTGGCGCAACAAGCTGATGTGAGCTGGAAGGGACCATCGATGGGCTGGTCGCCTTGGGTCATGATCATTCCGGCTGTCGTGTCGATTGCGCTTTGGAGTTATTATCCGTTGATTCGCGGTGCGGTGATGGCCTTCCAAAATTATAAGATTGTTGGCGAGACGCAATGGGTTGGTCTGGATAACTTTATCTTGGTGGTGACGGATTTCAACTTTTGGGCTTCATGGGGGAGGACATTGAAATACGTTGGCATCACTATCATACTGGGCTTTCTGAGTCCGATCTTGCTGGCTCTGATGCTGTCGGAAATTCCGCGCGGAAAGATATTCTTCAGAACGCTTTACTTTCTGCCGCACCTGACGAGTGCGCTCGTGATCGCCCTGCTCTGGAAGATGATGTACGATCCCACGGAAAACGGCATGTTCAACCAAATTTTGGCACTGGTAGGAATGTCACGCCAGACGTGGTTACAAAGCCAGTCCCTGGCCATGGTCTGCTGCATCCTTCCGGGGGTATGGGCAGGGGCAGGCATGGCGAGCCTGATTTATGTGGCAGCGCTTCAAGCGCTTCCCCCTGACTATTACGAGTCTGCTGCGATTGATGGAGCTGGCATCTTCAGCCGGTTTCGTCATATCACCTATCCGCAATTGTTGCCACTGATGGTTATTAACTTTGTTGGCGCGTTTATCACCGCGTTTCAGGGCATGGGCAGTATTTTTCTGCTAACGTTTGGCGGGCCGGGTGACACGACGAATGTGCTCAGCCTCGCCATCTGGAAAGAGGCTTATAATAACTTGCGATTTAGCACGGCGACGACAATGGCGTGGTTTTTGGGTGTCACGCTGGTCAGTTTCACCTACCTCCAGATTCGAATCCTTCGTAAAGTCGAATTCCGGCGGGCAAACACAAACTAGCAATTTTCACAAGGTTTGAATTGACAATCAACCCCTGAAAAAGGCATGATATTGTTCATCATCTTTGGGGCAAGGCCAAATGCCATTGGTGTTGTTCCTCGTAACCATAAAGGAAGTTAATATGTCACGTATTTATAATTTTTGCGCAGGACCAGCTGTGATGCCTGTAGAAGCACTTCAGGAAGCACAGGCAGATTTAGTGAACTACAAAGGTTCGGGCATGTCTGTCATGGAAATGTCACATCGTGGTAAAGAGTATGATGAAATTCACAACGAGGCAATTGCGAACATCAAGGAATTGATGGGGCTTAATGATGATTACTCGGTGCTCTTCATCCAGGGTGGAGCCAGTTTACAGTTCGCCATGATTCCGATGAACTTCCTCGGACAAGGACAGACTGCTGATTATATCAATGCCGGCTCATGGGGTACGGCAGCAGTCAAGCAGGCGCGGATCGTTGGCAATGTGAACGTTGCAGCCGAATGTCATAAGGATATTCCGACCCGTATGCCGGAACTCAGCGAAATGAAGTGGACATCCGGAGCAGTCTATAGCCATCTTACCACCAATGAGACCATCGCGGGGACCCAGCTCAAGGATATACCGGTCACGGGCTCGCCGCTGATCGCTGACATGTCGTCAGATATTCTTTCGCGTCCTCTGGATTATAC
Organism: bacterium; assembly: GCA_037133395.1. Lineage (GTDB taxonomy): Bacteria > Verrucomicrobiota > Kiritimatiellia > RFP12 > UBA1067 > CAIZQW01. Next base: position 8,857 of record JBAXOG010000120.1, read on the forward strand.
GAAATTCGCAATGACGTATGCGGGAGCACAAAAAAATCTCGGGCCCTCAGGAGTTGCTCTGGCTGTCATCCGTAAGGATTTGGCCGCCAAGGGGAATATTGCGTTGCCGACGATGTTGAAGTACCAGACGTTTGTTGACGAAAATTCGCTTTATAATACGCCTCCCTGCTTTAGCATCTACATGCTTTGCCTGACTACGCGTTGGATGAAGAAGATGACGCTCCAGAAGCTCTTCAAACAGAATCGTGACAAGGCGCAGATGTTGTACGATGCCATTGACGCAACGGGCTTCTATCGTGGTACTGCCAAGCAGGCATTCCGTTCTGACATGAACATCACCTTCCGTCTGCCGACCGAGGAGCTTGAAGAGATTTTCATCAAGCAGGCTTCCGCAGCAGGCATGAAGCAACTCAAGGGACATCGTTCCGTCGGCGGCATCCGCGCCTCGATCTACAATGCCTTCCCTGTAGCAGGCGTCGAAGCACTCGTCGCCTTCATGAAGGACTTCGAAAAGCGTAATGGGTAATGTGTCCGTCTAGGTACCGTCCGCGCACGGGGTATCAACGAGACCGTTTGGAGTACCGCCTTTAGGCGGAAGGTGTGGGTGAAAGCCCACACTTTTGTTTTTGTGACATACGCATGTCCGACCAAAAGTCTTTCGATTGCAACGGCTATCTCAGCAGGAGTGAATGATGTCAAGACCTCGCTATCTTTGGCGGACATTGACTCAGGAACAAAAGGAAGAGCTTTTGGCTTGGCGAAGGGCACATGATCGGCCATGGCATTCGCCTCCGCATCGCCCCAATTTTGGGCATCAGCGATTTCATATCACAGCGGCTTGCTTTGAGCATGGCGATATAATAGGTGACTCCCCTGAACGGATGGACAGTTTCTGCACTGATCTCCTCTCTGAGTTAGCTGAGAGGACAGTAAAACTGTTTGCATGGTGTGTCTTGCCTAACCATTATCATGCCCTTGTCGAGACATCGGATATTCTTGGATTGTTGCAGGCACTTGGCAGGCTACACGGACGCACTTCATATTGCTGGAATGGAGAGGACTCTAAACGTGGGCGCAAAGTGTTTTTTCGCGCGGTGGAACGCGCGATGCGCAGCGATCGACATTACTGGGCGACGTTGAATTATGTGCATCACAATCCAGTGCGCCATGGATATGTTGAGAAGTGGACGGATTGGCGTTGGAGTAGTGCAGCACAATATCTGGATCAGGTTGGTGTTTTTCAGGCCAAACAAATTTGGATTGATTATCCGATTGCCGATTATGGGCGTGGGTGGGATGATTAAGTGGTATGATGTTTGAGACCGCCTAAAGGCGGGACTCCGAACGCAGTGCTTGCCCGAGAGCTTCTTTCTATTGTGGCTGGTTACCGGCCGCACACTTCATAAAGTGTAAGACGGAGGAGTAAAGTGGGTTTCACACGTAACGCAGGGTACGATTAACCGTAAATGTGGTTTGTATGAACTGGGGAACAGTATGAATCGTATGATGAGTATTTCTTTAAGCGTTTTAGTTGTTTCAATCGTTTGTGCTGAAGATACGTGGAGGCTGACAAAGCCCGGCACGTTTGGACGTGATGCAAAGGCAATAGCGGAAGTGGTGGGCGATGAGGTCAAGGTGACATTTGATGGCCAACAGGATTGGGCGCTTCATGGAATGGGACGCGTTCCTGTAAAGTCGTGGGAGTCTTTTAAGTTGTCCGTTCAACTGAAGGGCAAAGGCCATGTCGATTTAAGTGTTGTGACTTACGATGATAAAGGTAAGGCGATCAATTGGTCGTTCGGCACAAAGAGTCTCCAGTTGTCGGATGCCTGGCAACTCGTCGAGACGAAGGTCATTGTTCCTAAGGGAGTGGCTCACATCGAACCGCGATTGATGGGTTTCGGAGCCGTCTCGTTTTCCGAAAAGGCCTTTACGCTGTCTCGAAACCAGGAACAGTTTCCGGTTAAAAATGGAAAATACGCATTTGGCGCTGTTGAAATCATCTATAGCGAAGAAGGTTTTAAATTAAACGCTAAAGGCTATTCTACGGGTTTTTCATCTCATTGGTTAGTACTGGATGCCGCACAGAAAGAGCAAGGGGTATCACTCAAGCTCTTAAATGTTGAGGATTCTAAGATCTATCGTGCAGGATTTACCCTTGAAAAAGAGGAGTTGGTTGTGGAGCTGAACGGGGATGGACCGCTCTCCAATCATATTGTATTTCCTCCTGCATTCACGACATCTGCCGGAGATCTCATGATCCTTCCTGAAAATGAAGGCATGGGGTATCCGGTTGATGAACTGGACCTGAAGCTCTACTCCCTGATACTGTTTGGCGGACACGGATTATGTATGTCCTTCTATGGTGTTACAGCAGATACGACAGGAGCCGGCTGGATGGCACTGGTCGAAACTCCCGATGACGTGTCTGTGATCTTCTCTAAGCAGAGCGGACGTTGGCAAGTGGCCACAGAATGGTTGGCTCAGAAACAGCAGTTCGGTTATGTGCGGAAAGTGCGCTATGCCTTCTTTGATAAGGGCGGACATGTTGCCATGTGTAAACGATACCGCCAGTATGCAAAGGATATTGGCCGCCTTAAAACCTTTACGGAGAAGGTCAAGGAGCGTCCAGCAGTTGACCAATTGATTGGAGCTGCTAATATCTGGTTTATGGATAATGCCAAGCTGAGTGTTCAAGTCGCGAAGGAGATGCAGGCGGCTGGGCTGGAGCGGCTCCTTTGGAGCGCGAATGGCCCGGCGGAACAAATCGCAGCCATGAATACCATGCCCCATGTGTTGACCAGCCGCTACGACATCTATAGCGATGTCATGGATCCTGCGAACTTTCCGCTGCTTCGATGGAAACATAGTGACTGGACAACAGGTGCTTTTCCGCAGGATATTACCTGGGATAAGCCTGATGGAACCCTGCGCCAAGCATGGGGTGTTGAACGTAAAGATGGAAATGGGATGGTGCATTGCGTCTCGCTGTGTGATCGTCAGTCCTTACCCTACGCGCGAGAACGCATCAAAAAAGAGTTAGAAACTAAACTGTTCAAGTGCCGCTTCATAGACACGGCTACGGCTTGCTCGTGGCAGGAATGCTGGAATCCGGCCCATCCCATGACCCGTACGGATAGCCGTGAGGCTCGCATCAAGTTGCTAAACGTGGTCTCGAAAGAATGCGGCTTGGTCTGTGGTAGCGAGACAGGGCATGATGCAGTGGTGCCAGTGTGCGATTACTTTGAAGGCATGCTCAGTATCGGCAGATATCGCGTGCCGGATGCCGGACGCAAGATGCAGGAGATATGGGATGATGTTCCTGTGCCTGTTGAAGAGTTTCAAGTCGGCGAAAAGTATCGTCTTCCCTTGTGGGAACTGGTCTACCATGATTGCGTGGTGGCTCAATGGTATTGGGGCGATTATAACAACAAGCTGCCCAAAATCTGGCGCAAGCGCGACTTGTTTAATGCCCTTTATGGCACGCCGCCCATGTATATGTTTTCCAGTAAAATGTGGATGGAGATGAAGGATCGCTTTGCGGCCAGCTATAAAATTGCGCAACCTGTTTCACGCATGACTGGTTATTCGGAAATGACGGACCATCAAATACTCACGCCTAATCGTACGGTTCAGCGAACGATTTTTGCAAATGGTGTCATGGTCACCGTCAACTTCGGTAAGAAGCCCTTCACGACAACGGAAGGCGATGTTATCGCCCCACTTGACCTCAAGATTGTGCCCAAACCAAAGCAATAATTTTTTTTTGCCCACGGACATACATGGCATTAACTTCATGCCTGTTCGTAAATCTGCTCAATAAGGGCCACGGAGCGGCGCGCGGAAAGGGCATTGGCATCAGACATGTCGCCTTGATCCAATGCGTGGATGAATTCTTTGAAGCATTCGGTATGTAGGTCATGAGTCATTGCGCCAGGCGCTGCGGCACCGGCAGCGGTTCCGGCAATGAGGCCAAATTCTTTTGCGATGGCAGCATCTTCAGGTTTTGCCTGTTTGAAGGTGTATTGCGCCAACGCATTATCAACCATCACAATCGCGCCTTCTGTGCCGAAAATCTCAAGGCGTCTCGGATTGCCCGGCCAAGCGGAGGTCGTGCCGTGAATTATCCCGACTGCGCCATCGTTCCATTTAAGTGCAATGACTGCGGCGTCTTCTGTTTCAATGTTGTGTCCAATGGAAGAGGTGACGGCCTTGACAATGTCCGGCATCGGAAAGAGGTCGAGCATCAAGTCGATCATGTGGATGGCCTGATTCATGAGTGCGCCGCCGCCATCCATCTCCCGTTTTCCATGCCATGTAGAATCGTCGTAATAGGACTGATCACGCCACCAGGGAACGTGGACGCCGATGTTCGTGATCTTTCCGAAACGGCCTTTTTTTAAGGCTGTTCGAATATGTTTCAGCGCATGGATGTGGCGGAGCTGAAAAATGCAACCGAGGCGCGTGCCTGCTGCTTGATGCGCAGCGGTCATCTGGTCGATGCGTGCGGTGGTAATTTCAAGTGGCTTTTCGACTAAGGCATGCTTACCCAGCTTGGCTGCTGCGAGCGCGCCGTCCAGATGAAGTGCTGAAGCAGTTGCAACGCACAGAATATCGGCTTGCTGCAATGCTGTTTCAACAGAGTCGAATGCAGCGCAATTAAATTCCGTCGCAAGTTCTTTTACTTTTGAGATGTTCCGGCCACAAAAGCCGATGAGTTGCGCATTGGGGATTTCTTGTATGGCTCGCGCATGAAACTTCGCAATGAGCCCTGTGCCTTGGATCACAAATCGGTATGGTTTTGTTTTCATTTGTTATCTCTCATTCAATTTTTACCACGAAACACACGGAATACACGAAAAAAGTAATATCCTTAGCGGCTCACCGAGACGGTTCGTCCTACCCGCTTCGCACGGGCAATCTGTCTGATCCGAAGGAGGTAGGGCGAACCGTCTCGGTGAGCCGCTAGGTCCAAAAAACAATAAGGCAATGAGGCAATAAGGCAATTCTCCCCGCTATTTGCTGGGTTTGAGTTGTTCTGAAAGGTCAACTCTGTTTGACGTTAAGCCGGGCATGGCGTTGAACGTTGCCAGGGCTGCACCAGCCAAGAAGAGTGAACCGCAGACGACGATGATGCCCTTGTTTGACGTTGCCCAGTCTATTGCGCGTGCGAGTGCGTCGTCAAGGGATGCGCAATCTGATGCGTTCCGCAAGCCTGCAATGTTCATCTGTCCCAGGGTCTGTCCTGCGGTCAGCGTGCGCGGATTGCAGACCGGTACAGCATACGCACAGGTCGCAAGTGGAGCAATGCGGTGTAAATAGGCGGCGACATCCTTGTCCCCACAGAATCCGGCGATGAACGCGATGGGTTGTTTTTTGACGAGGTTCTTCAACGTGTTCACCAAGGCATCTGCCCCGTCTGGATTGTGAGCACCATCAATAATAATAATGGGATCTTTTTGCACAAGCTGGAAGCGCCCGGGCCAGCAGACGGACTCAAGTCCGGTCTTGTAGGCGGCTTCAGGAATATCGAGCGCTTGCGAAAGAACCTGAAGTGTTGCGAGGGCTGTTGAAACATTTTCAAGCTGAAATGCACCAGACAGGGGCAAGCGAATAGGGGGCAGCGTCAACTCAGGGGTCTCGATCTTGAGGGTCTGTCCATCGAGCGTCTTCTTTGTCGCAGAAACAGTGACTGACTCACAGGCATCAATGAATAAGGACTGATTCTTTGATGCGATTCCTTGGATCACGCGCCGAGCTTCATCTGGCATTGCTGCGCAGACGACAGGCCGTCCAGGCTTGATGATGCCCGCCTTTTCATAGGCAATTTTTTCATACGTGTTCCCCAGCCAATCGCAATGGTCGAGTCCGATACGGGTAATCACGGAGACGAGCGGCGTCATGACATTGGTTGCATCGAGGCGGCCACCGAGTCCTGTTTCAATAACCGCGAGGTTAATCTTCTCCTTGCGGAAGAGCACAAACATCATCGCGGTCAGATATTCGAAGTAAGTTGTTTCGGAGACAGATCCGAGAACAGTGATGGCTGCATCGACTTCGTTTGCCGCGCATTCCAGCATCTCGTCGGTTGCGTTGCACCCGCGCACAAGAAAACGCTCATTGATGGAGATCAGGTGAGGGGAGGTGTAGCGTCCGACTGCATACCCTGCTGCACGCAACACAGATTCGCACATCGCTGCAACAGACCCTTTGCCATTGGTGCCAGCGATATGGATAGCTGCAAGGTTTTGCTCTGGATGGCCAAGAGCCTCCAATAAGGCGTTGATGGTATCGAGCCCAGGTTTCATCCCGAAGCGGCGACGTGCGGCTAATTGTTCAAGAAATTTCAATTTTTAATATCCAAAAGTTTGTGATAAAAAAAGCATTTTCAAGATAATCCTGTTCGATCAGTAATTTACGAGCTGGACTGCCCAAAACAGTAAATACAAAGTTACCTCATCTCTGCCCGCTTGTCTATTGAAAAGGGGTTTTGTAACAGGGGCGCATCTGCGATGTGTTGCAATTCCTGGGCGTATAGGCGTCCTCGCCTGTACTGCGACCTGTCCGCCGTCTCGTCCGCCGTAGGCATCGCGTAGGCGGAAGCCTTAGCGAAGGCAGAA
>JBAXOG010000121.1:0-15375 GCA_037133395.1 bacterium
CCCTCCTACTTCCTCCCCTCCTCCCTCGGGTGTTGATTCAACAAAGTTGAATCAAGGGTGTGAGTCATTTTCGTTGAAATGAATCACACCAAGTAGGAAGTTGCAGGGAGGAGGCAGGAGAAAAGAAATAACGGAGGACTACTCTCTAATGCATTTCAAATAAAGGTGTTGCAACTCCTCCCTCCTACTTCCTCCCCTCCTCCCTCGGGTGTTGATTCAACAAAGTTGAATCAAGGGTGTGAGTCATTTTCGTTGAAATGAATCACACCAAGTAGGAAGTTGCAGGGAGGAGGCAGGAGAAAAGAAATAACGGAGGACTACTCTCTAATGCATTTCAAATAAAGGTGTTGCAACTCCTCCCTCCTACTTCCTCCCCTCCTCCCTCGGGTGTTGATTCAACAAAGTTGAATCAACACCCGTTGACTCTGGTCTTGTAATTTTTCAAAAAACGGCTTATTCTCAATGCTTCATTTTTAATGTTTCGAGTCTGAAAAACTCATAAATAAGGGGCATGTATCATGAAGTCGATGTTGAGTATCGTATGGACGGTATTGGCTATTAGTTGTGTTGCACAGGAGAAGTCTGAGTCATTCATGAAAGGACGTCGCTTTGCAGCGGCCGATTATTGCGGCAACAAGGTATGCATCGTTGAGGCGGATGGTAAAGTGAGTTGGAGCTTTCCTGCGCCGAATTGCAATGACGTATGGATCCTGCCAGGTGACTCACTCCTCTTTGTGGCGGGCACCGCTGTCCGGGAAGTATCGATTGCCGACAAGAAGGTGAAATTTGAATACACGAGCAAATCATCGATTTATGGAACGCAGAGGTTAGCGAATGGTAACACCTTTGTTGCAGAGTGTACGGGTGCAAAATTGTTGGAAGTGGCTCCTGATGGAAAAGTCGTGAAGACCGTGGCATTGGTCCCGAAGGACAACGAGAAGGGCAAGGACACGCCAGGATGCAGTGCCTACATGCGGAATGCGCGCGCCCTGCCAAATGGCCATTATCTGGTCGGCCATTATGCCGGGAACCGCGCAGCGGAGTATGACGCGGATGGTAAAGAGGTGTGGACTGCCAAGTTGCCCACCGGTGTCCACAGCGTGATGCGACTTCCAAATGGTAATACCATGCTGGCCGGGACGGACAAGGGGCCTACGGGCTTGCGCGAATTTAATCCGGCGGGCGAATTGGTCTGGAGTCTGACGAATGAAGATCTGGCAGGTAAGCCACTCAAATTCACAACAGGATTCCAGCTCCTTCCCAATGGAAATATTTTGCTCACCAACTGGGTCGGCCATGGAAAGTTCGGCACAGCGCCCCATATTTTTGAAGTCACCCGCGATAAGAAGGTCGTATGGACCTTTAATGACCACGTAAACTTTAAGACCATTGCGTCTGTCCAGGTTTTCCCGAAAGAGGGCGAGAAGCTGGATATCATGAATGTTCATTAAGAGAAACTTGTAATAAGGCAATAAGGAACAAGCGTATTCGCTTCGCGAAATTCTTTACAGGAGAAGTTATGGCATACTACTTAGGCATTGATAGCAGCACACAAAGTCTGAAGGGACTCGTCATTGATCCTTCAGCCGGAAAAATAATTGGCAGCGCGAGCGTTAATTTTAAAGCGGACTTACCGCAGTTTGATTGTCCGGATGGCGTATTGGTGCACCCCGATCCGTTGGTGAAGCACTCTGACCCGATGATGTGGCTGGCGGCACTGGATCTGATGTTGACACGCTTGCAGACCAGCGGGGTTGCCATGGGCGAGATTGCAGCCATTGGCGGCGACGGGCAGCAGCATGGCTCGGTCTATCTCAACAGCACATTTGCGATGGTAGCGGCAAAATTGAATCCCTCATTGACGCTGGCTGAACAACTGAAGGGAACACTGTCACGGCCCACATCACCCATCTGGATGGACAGTTCGACGTCCGTGGAGTGCCGCGAATTGGACAAGGCCTTTGGTGCGCGTCTGCAGACCGATACGGGCTCGCCCGCGATTGAACGTTTTACAGGTCCGCAAATCCGCAAGTTCGCCAAACACGAGCCGGAGCGCTATGCACAGACCGCGCGCATTCACTTGGTCAGCTCCTTCATCTGTTCCGTGCTGATTGGCAAGGATGCGCCCATCGATCGAGGTGACGGTGCAGGCATGAATCTCTTAAATCTGAAGACCAACACTTGGGATCCGCAAATCACGGAATTCACTGCGCCTGGCTTGCTCAAGAAACTTCCTCCGGTAGGGAAAGGCGTTGCAGGTCAACTGAGTCCCTACTTTGCAAAATATGGTTTGAAGGCCAACATTCCTGTTGCGGTTTGGACAGGCGACAATCCGGCGAGTCTGGTCGGCACGGGCGCCTGGAGTGCAGGTGTGGCGGTGATCAGTCTGGGCACGAGTGACACCTTCTTCTCATCACTGGAAAGTTTCAGGACCGACCCCGAAGGCTGCGGACACGTACTGGGCAATCCGGCGGGGGGTTGCATGTGCTTGGCCTGCTTCAAGAATGGTTCGTTGGCACGTGACCGCGTACGCAAAGAGGCGGGTGCTGAATGGAGTTTCTTTGATAAGACCGCCTTTGAATTGACACCCGCAGGTAATAACGGCCAATTGGCGTTGCCATGGTTTGAAGCGGAGATCACACCACCGGTATTGACGCCTGGAATGCGTGCGAACTTTGATTTTGCAGCAGCGAAGCCCGAAGTGCGCATTCGCGCCACTGTGGAAGGCCAGGCGTTAGCTCTGCGCAGTCATGCGGCGTGGATTGGCAGCTTCAAGAGCATCCGCGTCACGGGTGGCGCATCCAAGAGCCCTGGCATACGCCAGACTCTTGCCAACGTCTTCCAAGCACGCGTGGAAAGCATCGCCGTGGCAGACTCTGCTGCGCTGGGCGGGGCGATGATGGCTGCACATGCGGACGGCGTTCCGCTGGCCAAGATGACCGAGGCCTTCTCGCCGGTCAGCGATGTCTGCTTACCACAACCCGAGACTGCTGTGGTTTACGACAAGCTTCTGCCCGTCATTCGCGAACTGGAAAAATCACCGAAGATCAACTGATTTATAGGTGTGACACACCATGCTAAATCTACAGACACAGCCTGAGAAATTCCGTGAACTGAACAGCCCCATTATGTTGGCGGCGGGTTTCTTTGATGGTGTGCACATCGGTCATCAACGCGTCCTGGGCGAAACCGTTGCCCGGGCGCGTGAGACGGGGGCTCAGGCGTGGGCGCTCACGTTTAACCGACATCCCTTGGCGGTGCTTGCACCTTCCAAGGCGCCTCCATTACTGACATCAAAGGAAGAGCGATTAGAGCGTCTGGAAGCCCTTGGGCTGGATGGCGTTTTAATGCTGCCCTTCACGCGCAAGATGGCGCTTCAGTCACCAGAACATTTTGTGCGCTGGTTATGTGGCGAACCTCGACAGGCGCTTCCGAAGGGAAGGCTGAGTGAAATTCGCTGCGGGGCAAATTGGCGGTTTGGCTGTCGAGCAGCAGGTACGCCGGAATTATTGGCGACGTATGGAGCAGAATATGGGTTTCGCGTGGTGATTGTTCCCTACGCCGTCTATCAGGACATAGAGGTCTCCAGCACGCGCATTCGTTTCGCGATTCAGGAGGGGAACCTGACTGACGCGACCGGTATGCTGGGCCGGCCGTATTCCATGCGGGGTATTGTCATGAAGGGCAAAGGCATTGGAACGGCACTGGGTTTTGCAACAGCCAATATTCAACCGCAGGGCGACATTCTTCCTCCGTTAGGTGTCTATGCGACGCGGACCCAAGTTGCGGGCCGCGCTTACAACAGCCTTTCTAATTTCGGATTCTGTCCCACAGTCGGTGCTAATCGCGATCCGATCTTGGAGACGCATTTGCTTGATTATTCGGGGGATACGCTATACAATCAAACGATTGCAATTGAATTTCTTGGGCGAATTCGTGAAGAGCGAAGGTTTGCTTCGACTAAAGAATTGGTCTTTCAAATCGAAAAAGATGTGCAAGCCGCGCGTAGCTTCTTTTAGGACAATAAATCATGGCGAAAGAATTAGCATTCGTATTAATGAATCCTTATCCGATGCGTAAATCACGCACGGGCGGGATTATGGCGCGCTATTTGGTGCGGACCGACTTGAAGTTGGTGGGCGCTCGTATCATGGGTCCATCTCAACAGTTTGTGGATGAGCTATCAACATATCTTGCGACGTATGATCCGACCGACTTGGAAAAATGCGCACTCTTTTCAAATTACATTCGCAAAAATTATGCACCCTGCAAGGTGACGGGGAGTCCACATCGCGCCATGCTCCTGCTCTTCGAGGGCGAGGATGCCGTGCGAAAAATTTATGACGTGACGGGCAGCATCCGTCAGCGATGGATGAGTGGGCAGACGGTTCGCGATACCTACGGCGATATGGTGCGTGACCCCGTGACGAATGAGGTTGAATACTTTGAGCCCGCCGTGTTGGTGGGTGCATCGACTCAAGTGGTGTCCGAAGTACTCAAAATATTCTTAAAATATTTGCCGACAGATGCGGGCCTTGTCCGGGGCGCTTTAGACTTCCAGACGAATGAAGATGTGCAACGGACGTTGGTGATGTTGAAGCCGGATAACTGGCGTCAGCCTTCGTTGCGTGCCGGTAATATCATGGATCTGCTTTCGAGTACGGGGTTACGTATTGTTGGCGTGAAAAAATTCGCGATGTCCGTGGCGCAGGCGGAAGAATTTTATGGCCCTGTGAAGGAAAACTTGAAGAAGGTCTTTAAGCACTTTGGTTCAGATCGTGCCGCGCAGGCGTTGGCTCGCGAGTTTGGTTTTCCAGTTGATGCCACAAAGTTAGATGACCTGTGTAATCAGCTCGCTCCGCTTTTCGCTGAACGTGAATTTGAAAGCATCGTTGAATTCATGACGGGGTATCGTCCCTCCATTTGCTCGGCTGAAGAGAAGATACATCCAGGCAAGGAAGAGTGCCTTGCGCTCGTCTACGAAGGGATGGATGCGGTCAATAAGATTCGCGATATCCTAGGAGCAACAGATCCGAACAAGGCGCGTCCCGGTTCAATTCGCCGCGAGTTCGGTACAAACATCATGGTCAACGCCGCTCATGCCTCGGACTCTGCTGAAAATGCACGCCGTGAAATGAAGATCTTGGATGTCGCTAACGACCCGCTTGTCGAAGAGCTAATCCGTGCCTACTATGGCGCGTGAGGTCTGCGAGGATCAGGGGACGTTCATGCTTCAAGATTGAGATTAAAATGAACAGACGAGCTCTTCCAGTGATCGTGGTTATCCCCCTGCTTCTTTTTTGCATGTTCGGCTGCGTGGGATTGCATCCCGCCGAGGAGCAGAGCGGAGCGAAGGTCAGTGTCACGAAGCTCATCAGCTCAACGAATTGCTGGGATGGGGCATTGTTGCCGGCGTATCCGCGCCAGCAGCCCAATATCACCATCTTGCGTATTAAGATTCCGCCGGGCGTGCGGCTCCACACGCACAAGCATCCCATCATTAATGCTGGCGTCCTGCTAAGCGGACAGTTGACCGTGGTGACCGCAAAGGGAGCGACCCTCCACCTGGTTGCGGGCGACCCCATCATCGAAGTCGTGAACACGCTGCACTATGGGATCAACGAGGGAAAGACGACAGCAGAGATCATGGTCTTCTACGCCGGAACCCTTACCGATCCGACAAGTATCTTGGGGAAGTGAATATCCAATATCCAACACGGAATATCCAATATCCAAGGAGGAAGCCGCATTTCCGATGGTTATTGATCATTCCGTGTTGAATATTGGATATTCTGGGCTACTAGCGCAACTTACCGCGGACAGCCATGGAGAGGGCCTTGGCGAGTTCGGTCTCGTTCCAGGGCAGGCAGAAATAAAATATGCCTTGGTGGCGATAGAGTTCAATATCTGCGCGTGCCAAAACCACGTTTGCAAAGCCGATGATCGGCAGACGTTTGGTCTTAGGATTCTCACGAAGTTGCATGACAAGTTCGCGGATATCCATGTCCGTGATTCGTCCGTCTAGCATCAGTAACGAAGGCGGATGCTCAAAACACGTATCGCGCAAGACACTCGACTGGTCAAAGAAGGTGAGTCCATATCCGAGTTTCAAAATATGTTCCGTAAGGAAGGCTGTGATGGTAGCGTCTTGCGAGAGGGCCATAACCACTGGCGCCTGCGCAAGAGGGAGTTCAACATAAACGGCGGTGCCGCAGGTAGTGCCTTTAACAGGGCTTTCAAAGGTGATACCGCCACCATGAAGCTCAATAATTTCGCGCGAGATCGCTAAGCCGAGTCCGGTCCCCGTTATATGATCCCCCGAACGAATGAAGCGTTGCGCCAACTTGGGCAACATTTCAGCGGAAACGCCCGTACCTGTATCACAGACAGATAAGAGCACCATGTTTGTTTTAGTTGGTGAGCGGCTGACTGAGACAGAAATGGTTCCCTTTATGGGGGTAAATTTAATGGCGTTGCCCACAATGTTAAGGACGACGCGCTCCATTTTTTGTGCATCACAGTGGCAGAACAGTTCAGAAGCAGGGATGTCCAAGCGGATATCAATATGCTTGGCATCAGCTTGGATTTGAACCGGATTGATGCCATCGAGAATGAAAGCGCTGATCGGCACAACCTGCTTGGTGAGCACGAGGCTCTTGTTCTCGATTTGACTGACATCCAGGATGTCATTAATGGTCGCCAAAAGTCGCTGACAGTCCGCTTGCAAACGTTCAAGGTATTGCATCGCCTTTTCAGGCATGGCGCCGACTACGCCTCGAATCATGTTATTGACTGCGTAGACCATCGAGGTCAGCGGGGTGCGTAATTCATGGGAGACGTTCGAGACGAATTCCAGCCGGGCCCGGTCATGTGCTTGAAGGCGTTCGTTGGCATCTTGGAGCGCGCAGAGCGCATTGTGGCGAACCGTCATGTCGCGGATAAAAAAGCAGAGTTGCCCCTTCGCGTCAAGCTCGACTTGATTGATGGCGATCTCAGCAGGGAACGAGGTGTTATCTAAACGTTTACAATACGCATCGACAAGGGTGTACTTCTGATCCGCCAGATTGGTTTGGATCGTGGTCATCAGCGAGGCGGTTGCGCCCGAGATGAGACCGAAGATGGATTGCTCAAGCAATTCATGAGACGGTTGAAGGAAAAAATCTGAAGCGCGCTGATTGCACTCCAGAATTTTTCCTTCAAGATCTGTGATGAGCACGGCATCATAAACGCTCTCGAGCAGTTTAAAAAAAGGCGTGCTTCGTTCGGTTGCATGCAGACGCCATGAATGACGGATACGTACCTTGGTCGACTTTTTTTGTGTCATGTGCGCATCGATCTCGCTAGGTGCGATATCGATGCGCATGGTTTTGTTATCCAGAAGAATGGCGTCCGAAGACATTATTCGTGTGATTTGTTTTTAGCTTCGTTGATGCGAAGCTTGCGTCCGAAGATGTCCTTATCGTGAAGGGACTTGATGGCCGCTTCAGCTTCTGGACGGTTCGGCATCTCGATAAAACCGTAACCCTTGGACTTGCTGTTGAAGCGATTGGTGATAATGCGGGACGACTTGACTACGCCATAACGCTCGAATTCCTTACGCATCTGAGCTTCCGTCATGTCGTAACTCAAATTGCCGACATAGATTTCGACACAGGAGCCATCGCCATAGCTTTCACTCGCGCCTCTGCTGCGACGACCGCAGCCTGATTTGGCGATGAGGATTCCGATGATGATGCCGAGGAGACCGGTTGCTGCTAAGATGCAGGCGGATGTAGGATCTTTAACCAGATTGGTTAATACTGTTAGTGTGTTCATACTCAAGAGTTCCTTGATTTATGGGTGTTTTGGATAAGGAAGGTCATGCTTAACGCGTTTCCAAGAAACCTTCCAGTTTGCGCATACGGGTGGGATGTCTCAGCTTACGGAGCGCTTTCGCTTCAATCTGACGGATACGTTCACGCGTCACGTTAAACTGCTTACCTACCTCCTCCAGCGTACGGGAATAACCATCGGTCAAACCGAAGCGGTAATCCAGCACCTGGCGTTCACGGTCGGCAAGGGTGGTCAGCACTTCCTGCAGACGTTCCTTCAGCATGCTATATGCGGTCATCTCTGAAGGACTCTCTGCGGATTTATCTTCAATGAAATCGCCAAAATAAGCGTCATCCCCGTCGCCAACCGGACTCTGTAAGGAGATGGGTTGCTGTGCCATGCGGTAAACCGCACGCACACGGTCAACGGGGATATCCATTTCTTCTGCGGCCTCTTCAGGCGTCGGCTCACGTCCCAATTCCTGCACCAGCTTCTTTTGGACGCGGAGCAGCTTGTTGATGGTCTCAATCATGTGAACGGGAATGCGAATCGTGCGGGCTTGGTCTGCAATTGCACGGGTCGCTGCCTGACGAATCCACCATGTGGCATACGTGCTGAACTTGTAGCCACGGCGATATTCGAACTTCTCAACGGCTTTCATCAGACCTGTGTTTCCTTCTTGAATCAGGTCGAGGAATGAAAGTCCACGGTTCATGTACTTCTTGACGATACTGATCACGAGGCGGAGATTTGCCTCAACCATTTCAGTACGTGCTTTCTGTCCATTGCGCAAGATTTCGCGCAGGGATTCAAACTTCGTCATGAACTCTTGCGGATCCATGGCGAATTCTTGTTCAATCGCGTGAATACGCGTTGAGAGATCCTGGATAATCTGATCACGCTTTTTCGTCTGGCGTTGCTTGGATTGCTTCGTCCGTTCGTTCAGCATGCTCTTGTACGGACGGTAAATTTTTTCATCTGCCTCCGTACAAAGACTCTCCAGGATTTTCTGCTTGAAATTTAAATTGTAGAATACTTCCACCAAGTCATGACGCGACTTTTCAAGGCTCTTCATGGCCTTTTTCTGCTTGTCTTCCTTCTTGCCGGCTGAACAGACGTCCTCATACGCTTTCAGCAATTTTGACTTGGCGGTGTGAAGGCTCTTTTTAACCTTATCAACACCTTCCATGTAGGCGTCACGGCTGTCCACAAACTTATCCGTCACGACACGGTCGAAACGTTCGACGCCTGTTTCCAGACGATCAACCAGTTCGAGATAGAGTCGAGGCGTAAAACCGAACTGATTGAACATTTCGCGTTCTTTGCTTTCAGCATATTCAATGCGCTTGCAGATTGCAACCTCCTGCTCGCGTGTCAGCAAGGGCACTTGCCCCATCTGATGCAGATACATGCGGATGGGGTCATCAAAGAAATCCATCCGGCTGCCGCGTCCTGCGCGTTGACCTTCGCTTTCGAGTTCACTGCGGAAACGTTCGACTTCGGAAGCGTCGATAATTTCGATGTCCATACCACGCAAAATCGCCAGATAAGATTCGATGTCCGTATCGCGGATGAGGGAATTGGGCAAGGCCTCGTTAATATCGTCGTAGGTTAAATAGCCCCCCTGAGTTTCCGCACGCTTAATCAATGATTTAATGCGCTCACTACGTTCTTCGCGTTTTGCTTTTGCATCGGCCGCGTCGGCATCGAGAACAAGCTCGGTCTCATAACCGACAGAAAACTCTGTTCCGTCCGCGACCACAAATCTCATTTCCTCTGATTCGTTCGTGTCGGGCTCAGCAACAAATGCGTCGGCTTCATCCACGTCTCCCTCAAGTGCTAAATCGTCATGGTAGGGACGGACGCGTTCGCTTTCAGTCGCTTGATTATAGAGAGCCTCTGCATCAAAATTCAAATCCTCTGCTGTCGGCTCTTCATTTTCACCCCCTAAATCAGCTTCGTCAGAAGGCAAGGGTTGCAGATTCTTAAGCTTACCCTTTTTGTCAACAACCGTCGTCAGCTTGCCGCTGGGCGCGACGACTTCTTTTTTGGACTTGCCCTGTTTCGACACTTCCTGGACAACCTTTGCAGGCTTGACAGTCTTTGCAGGTTTGGCGATCTTTACAGGTTTGGCTGCCTTTGCGGGCTTAGCTGCCTTTGCGGGCTTAGCTACCTTTGCTGGTTTCGCTACCTTTGCTGGTTTCGCTACCTTTGCTGGTTTCGCTACCTTTGCTGGTTTCGCTACCTTTGCTGGTTTGACGGCTTTTGCAGGTTTCCCAGGTTTCGCTGAGAGGCGAGAATGCTTCACGGCATCCTTCACGGAAGGGTTGGCAGATTTTTTCGTTGCAGGAACGTGAGCCTTTGCAGCCGGCTTGTGAACGGGCATGACCTTTTTAACGATTCTTTTTAATTCTGTCGCCTTCTTCTTTTGAGGTGTCTTTTTTGCTGCCATACGTGCCCTTTTTTTTCTCGTTTTCTGAAACCAAAATTAAATGATATCTGACAATTTTTGACAGATTTCACCTATTATAGAAAGAAAATGGATTTTCAATATATCCGTTTTTAATGGACAAGTCAACGGCAATGGCGGTTTTTTGGGGTTTTTTAAAAACCCAAGCGTTGTCAGGCAAGAGAGGGATGTGATATCATAATGACTAACGTATGAAAGAATCCGAATAATGCTCGAACACGAAATCAGACTTATCCGTGACCTTGTCGAGGCAGGCGGACCTCAACCTTCGCAGTATCCCATCGTTCACTTATGGTTCCACGATATCATGCAACGGTTTCGCTTGGAGGAAATAACGGCGGCGGATATTGATGCGCTGAGGTCATCCTTTGGCGAGGAAGTCTCTCAAAACACCATGCAGGGGTTTGTTGCCCGAAAACCCCATGGCTATCACGGGGATTTTGAGGTGATCGATCGAATCTACACGCAGTGGGTCTCCCCTGATCCCAAGCTTGCAAACTGGGATCTGTTCTTCCATTCGTGTGATGCGTCCACGGCTGTGCGCAATCGGAAGGATTTCCTGCATGCTGTTTTGGACAACATGCAGAAAACAACCTCAGACCGAGACTTACACATTCTCTCCGTGGGGTGTGGTCCTGCCCGCGATGTCGCTGAGTACCTCTCGTCGGACAAGACCGGACGTTTTTCTTTCACCTGTCTGGATCAAGACCCGCGTGCGATCTCACATGCGCAAGCGCTTTGCGAGCCATGGGCAGATCGCGTGTCGTTTATCAAGACAGATGTCATTCGTCGGCTGCCCTCGGAGACCTTTGATCTCGTCTGGGCAGCAGGGCTCTTCGACTACTTCTCTGACCGAATCGTTGTCTTGATGCTGCGGCGCCTTGCTAAACGGGTACGACCGGGCGGGCAATTGATCATCGGAAACTTCGGACCGGAGAACTCCAGTCGCGATTACATGGAGTTTGGAGGCTGGTATCTCATTCACCGGACACCGGCAGAGCTACTTTTACTTGCCACACAAGCTGGTTTGCCAGAGGGATCCTGCATCGTCAAATCCGAATGCCAGGGGGTAAACTTGTTCCTTGAAGTGCAGTACAGCTAAAATATCCATCGAAACCGAAAAACCTCAAAAAACGATGTTTGAGGTTGCGCGGACAACGTCATTTTTGATATCTTTATACTTCCGCAAAAAAACGGACTGTCTGATTTCGAGTAACCGAGTGGTTGCTAACTGAGTAGGACATGAGTGACAAACAACGAACAAACGTCTGATGATTTTCTCACCTTTTAATCATCAGACGACATAAAGTATTATTATGGCAAAGATCAAACCCGCGGCTGCAAAACCAAAGACTGGTGCAATGTATGACGCGATGACAGCAGCATTGAACACCCAGGCAAGCAAGTTCGCAGCAGGATCGATCATCAAGGGGACGATCAGTGGTGTCAAAGGAAACGAAGTTCTCGTTGACATCGGTTACAAATCAGAGGGGTCTGTTCCTCTCAATGAATTCAGCGCTGGCATGGAACCGAAAATCGGTGACGTGATTTCTGTATTGCTCGAACAGCTCGAGAATGATGGCGGCATGGTCATTCTGAGTAAGTCCCGTGCGGACGACAAGATACGTTGGGAGACGGTCTTAAGCAAGTATACGGAAGGCGGTATTGTCACAGGAACAATCCGTAGCAAGGTCCGTGGTGGTCTTATTGTCGACGTAGATGGCGTGGATGCATTCCTTCCCGGTTCGCAAGTGGATGTCGTTCCCGTGCATGATCCGGATCCCTATCTCAATCAAACGTATGATTTCAAGGTTATCAAAATTAGCAACGAGCGTCGCAACATCATCGTTTCACGCCGTGAGTTGATTGAAGAGCGTGTCGCTGACAAGAAACGTTCTCTCTTGGGTACAATTATCAAAGGTCAGCAGCGTCATGGCCGCGTAAAGAACATTACCGACTTCGGTGCCTTTGTGGACTTGGACGGTCTGGATGGCTTGCTCCATATCACGGATATGAGCTGGGGCCGCATCAAGCACCCAAGCGAATTGCTCAAGGTCAATCAGGAAATCGAAGTGGTCATTCTGGACGTCGACATGGAACGCGAACGCGTCTCCTTGGGTCTCAAGCAGTCCACACCCAATCCTTGGGAAAACATCGATAAGTCCTTCCCCGTCGGCAGCCGTCTGCGTGGCAAAGTTGTCAACTTGGTGCCTTATGGCGCATTTGTTGAAATTCAGGCTGGCATCGAAGGTCTTGTGCATGTTTCCGAATTCTCTTGGACAAAGCGTGTTGCTCGCGCCTCAGACATCCTTAATGTCGGCGATGAAGTGGACGTGGTGGTACTCTCGATTGATTCTGCAAACCAGAAGATCGCTCTGGGCATCCGTCAGACCGAAGCCAATCCTTGGGATACTGTTCAGGATCGTTACCCCGTCGGCAGCCGCGTAACGGGCAAGGTGCGCAACTTCACGACATATGGTGCATTCATTGAACTCGAAGAGGGTATTGATGGCATGATTCACGTCTCTGACATGTCGTGGACACGCAAGATCAACCACCCGAGCGAAATGCTCCAGAAGAGTCAGCAGGTTGATGCAGTCGTTCTCGAAGTCAATCCCGCTGATCAGCGCATCAGCCTCGGTCTTAAGCAGGCCTGTAATGATCCGTGGAACACGATCACCAGCCGCTATGCGATTGGCCAGATTGTGAAGGGCAAGGTTTCCAAGATTGCTTCCTTCGGTGCGTTTGTTGAACTCGAGGATGGCGTGGACGGTCTCGTTCACATCTCCCAGATCAGCGATCAGCACGTTGAGAAGGTCAAGGATGCGCTGAAGGCCGGCCAGGAAGTAGAAGCGCGCATCGTGAAGATTGATCGCGATGAGCGTCGTATCGGCTTGAGCATCAAGGCTGTCAGCATGAATGAGACACAGCTCGCTGAGTTGACACGCGACTTGAGCGTGACAGATCTGAAGCCGGGTGAAAACCTGGTGGGTCTCGCAGCCGCCTTTGACGATGCCTTCGCACAGAGCGAAGAGTGGCGTCCAGGGTCAGAATAATCAAATGGGGGCGCCTTCCGGGGCGCCCCTTTTTAATTTAGAGAAGATTATGAACATTCTTGACACCTTTAAAGCACGGTTCCTTTTTGAAGACATGACCAGTCCCGAACTCGCAAAGGCACTGAATAAGCCGCTGACGGTCTATGCCGGGTTTGACCCCACAAGCGATAGTCTTCAGGCGGGCAACTTTGTAACCATCATGGCGCTTGCTCATCTGCAGCGGGCAGGTCATAAGGTCATTGCCTTGGTTGGCGGTGCCACAGGCCTTATCGGCGATCCGTCCGGCAAGTCTAAGGAACGTAACCTCCTAAGTGCGGAGCAGGTTGAAAAAAACCTGGAAGGCATCAAAGAAAATCTCTCCCGTTTTATCGATTTTAATCCAGCATCCTCGAATCCTGCCATCATGGTTAACAACTATGACTGGTTCAAAGACATCATGTTCATCGACTTGTTACGCGATGTGGGACGTTATTTCCGGATGGGTGTCATGCTTGGCAAGGACAGTGTGAAGAAGCGCATGGAGTCTGATGATGGTATGAGCTTCACGGAGTTCTGTTACCAGATTCTTCAGGGCTATGATTTTCTGCATCTTTATAAGACCTACGGATGCACCTTGCAGATTGGCGGTTCGGATCAATGGGGCAACATTACGGCTGGCACGGAGCTTGTACGTCGGGTGCTTGGACAGGAAGTCATTGGCATGACCTTCCCGCTGGTGTGTGATAGCGCGGGTCAGAAGTTTGGCAAGAGCGAAGGCAATGCCGTTTTCTTGGATGCGCGTAAGACCTCGGTCTACGATTTCTATCAATTTTTCCTGCGTACGATGGATGCCGATGTCATCCGTTATTTAAAGATTTTCACCTTCCTTCCCATGGAACGTATCGCCGAGCTTGAACAGGCGGTTGCAACAGCACCCGAAAAGCGCGAAGCGCAGCATGTGTTGACAGAAGAACTGACGCGTGCGGTGCACGGCGAACAGGGACTCGTGATGGCGCGCAAGACATCAGACGTGCTCTTTGGCGGTTCTGTTGAAGGGCTTCCAGCAGCACTCATCGAAAGCATCTTCGCGAATGTACAATCCGCCACCTTGGCGAAGGCTGACGTGGTTGGTAAACCTTTATTTGAGGTCATTGCCTCAGCTGGGATGGTTGCCAGTAAAGGTGAGGCGCGCCGTTTGGTACAACAAGGCGGACTTAGCCTCAACAGCGTGAAGGTTGCGGGACTTGAGCAAACCATGCAAGAGGCTGACCTGATCGAAGGACGTCTGGCTGTTTTGCGTAGCGGCAAGAAGAACTTCTTCTTGCTGAAGGTGTGATCCTTCACGTCCAATCGCGTGGTTAATGAGTCACCTGTTAAATGAACTATGCGGTGCACATATTGTTGTTGATCAGTCTGGCCTATATGGTGTTGCTGGGCTATGCATGGTCGCGCCCGTACACCGCGACCACCCGCTACTTCATGCTGATGCTGGTCTGCAGTATGGTCTGGGAGATATCCTACTATCTGGAATTATCTCTCCCTGCGCACGACGCCAAGGTGGCCATGCGGCTGGGTCGTTTTCTCTTCCTAGTCTGGGTGCCCATGTTATGGTTGGTGATGACGTGCGGGCTGTTCAACATTGGTACTTGGATCCCCCGAGCGTTCTGGAGGACCGTCGTCGGTCTCAATATGGTTACTATGCTGATGGCCGTCACCGCGCCCTTTCACCATTTGTTTCTGTATGATATGCAGGTTCAGACCAATGGTTCAATAGGTATATTGAACTTCGCTCAGGGACCTTGGTATCGTTTTTACCTCCTGTATAACCAGCTGTTGCCACTATTTTCCTTGGGTTTGTTGCTGGTTGCGTGGCCGCGCGCCCGCGGCTTGCGCCGAAGCAATCTCACCCTAATGATTCTAGGGCTTTTTATGCCGTTGATCTTGAGCATTGGTTATTCGATCGGCGAGTCCCCAGTGGCCAACATCAACCTGTCACCTTTTTCGGCTCTTCACGGTTTGTCGAAAAAATCATATAGCCTTCCTGATGTTGGTTGAAGG
>JBAXOG010000122.1:0-15334 GCA_037133395.1 bacterium
CCTTTCCGCTTATGTCTTCCGGCAGACAGGAAACATTAACGTCGCGCCGTCGTCATTCTACACCAACGGTTCGTTCGCTGTCACCGGCATCCTTCCTAGTACGAACTTTGCGGCGGAGGTCCTGACTGTCTACCTCAAGGACACCTATATCCAGCAGAGCTATACCGTCCTTGGGACATCCGTCTATCCTGCGGAAACCGGCCACAGCGTCAGCAACTGGTTCGCGAGATACGGCTTGACCAATGCTATCACACTTAAGACGGATATACGCTTGCCTACAGGCATTGTCAAATTATCAATCACCGGTGAATATGACGCTTACTCTCTTTGCGTGTCAAACAGGGTTACACATGTTTATGATGAAATAATCCGATCTGGTCATGATGAATTCCAAACATCTATTACTCAATGGCTCTCCCAATATGTTGATTCAAATAATATAAGCGTCGCATATTTGACACAAGCATGTGCAGGAACGGGAGAGATTCACTTCTCGTTTGAATCATCCTATAGTTCTTCTACAGTTTCGTGTGAAGCTAAACAACTATTCACCTCGTATAATCTTCAAGTTGAGGCCGTAACAACTGAAAATCGCCCCTCTGTTTACAATCCAAGCGGTATTGCAGAAGGTGATATAGCTACTTATCAAATTGTTTTTGAACCTGACAATTATCCCAATTCTGGCATCCATTGGTCAACCACTTCATCAAACATTGAATTTATTAATGGAAACACTGGGCGCACGGTAAATGTGAAGGGTATTACTGCCGCAGATGCACCGTTCACACTTGATATTGACATCGACGATATTGATTTCCCGACGGGGCAACATCCTTATTTCAAGGGGAAGGTTTTAACTCTGCAAACGCTTGATTTGAATGTCTATATTATCTGTGACGATGATGGGACTAATCCAGTTGTTTCTAACTCACAAGTAGACGCATGGATAACTGTGGCAAGCAATGTATTTAGACAGGTTGCTATGCCTATACGACAGATTAGTAACATGTACTACATCAACAAGGCCTCGTGGAAAAATGCCAATACTACAAACATCTTGATGGATATTGTTTCGTACACTAATGTTGCCAACACATTAAGCATCTATTGCGTAGATAGCCTTTTAAATGGAGAAGCGATGGGCGCTGTTGTACGAGGTACAAATTTAGCTTCAGTAGCAATTAATGGGATTGTAATTTCCTCTGGCGCAAATGAGTATACGCTCTCGCATGAGATTGGTCATGAATGTAATTTATGTGACATATTAAACGAAATAGGCAGTTTGCCAAGCAACATCCAATTTGGTGATGACCTTATTAGACAAGAATGGGTTACGGATGATTGGACAGGCGGAAGCGGCACAGGATTTTATTTTAGAGAACTAACGCAATCTTCGATGATGGAAAGACTGGTGATGTTTGGAAAGGAAAACTTTAAAAAAGGCGATATTTCTTTAGGAAATACCTACGGGTTTGATTCACAAGGCAGCAGCATACATGTTAAGACTGGAATTAACGGCATGGACCGAACACCATTAAATTGAGGATAATTATGAAAAAGTATTCAATCGGTAGTTTTCTTGTGTTGATAGTATCAATGGGATGGGCAAACGAGACTAACTCTCTTAAAAGATTTGAAACTGATTTGCGGAACAGTGCTCTAGTTGATCATCGTCCTAGCGATATCGACACTGTCATGAAAAAGTGCCAAGCTTTTTATAACTTGGCAGACAGCGAAATTAGAGCTGTCTTAATGCGAGTGATCGGAGATGGCTTGCGAGAGGGCACTAAACAGCCTAACTTAGCCACAATACGCGCTATTAAGGCGATTGGCAACTACGGAAACAATGAGACGGGCCTCTTCCTATTAACAATTGCTGATTCCGAAAGACTTAGACCGATAAGAAGTGTAGCATTATGCTCCTATCTTAAAATGCAATCTGATGAAGATTTTGCAGCAAAAGTTAAAGAAATCATCTCTGAGAATCCAAAATATGACAAATCTCTAAGATACGCTGTTGTAAATTGGGTTTCAGCCATTTACTATGATAAAGCCGATGAAAGACGAAAGAAGGACATCATCCAGACATTTCATCGCATAATTCATGAGGAAAAAAACATCACTAATTTTACTGGTCTTGATGAGTTCCTAAGGGAAAAGGATGCTGAGTACGCAAAATCGGAAGAGCGGTTTAAATTGCTAAAATCGCATTCTCGTAAAATTGAAAAGAAAAATGCCTCCGACATTTATGTTGAAGAGGAGCTTAAGTGGTTTGACAAAGAACGTCCGAAAAAAGAGACCGCGATTCCAAACATTTCAATCCAAATTTAGTAAAGGAAAATTGTTAGAGTGATACTAAATCTTATTTGCGGGCTTGCGGCAGTCAGTGCCGTTGCAGGGGACGATTCACGGTTACGCGATATGCTCGCCATAGCGGCGACGAATCAGGGCAGTGCATATCTGGAGGCGCGCGCTGAAATACTTGCGCCCGGAACCAATGCGCTCCCAGCCCTTGGGCGATGTGCAATTGCGCCAGACCTGACCATGGCAACAGCGGCTTGTCGCCCGCATCTGTTACGAACGCTTGTTGCGAGGTCCCGACATTGATGCTCTGCGTCATTGCTCCTGGCGTGATTTGCCTTGGTACGACAAGCAGTGGAAAAACTCCTTACCCGGGCCTGGAGTGAAGATGACAAAGATGGCAGTACCGTATCTCGTTAGCTTAGGTCTGTGGTATTACTATGTCGAAATGACATGGAAGACGTCAAGCGAATTAGACCCTCCCCCGTCGCTGAGAATCAACGAGTATATCCCCTGGTGGGGACGGAAAGCATTGGCAGATCAGATTGAACATGCTTACTTGTGTCGAGCGATGACAGATCGACTCGCAAGAGACGTTTTCCTTAAAAGACCCGACGCGGTGGCAATATACCAGGAGCTTATCAAGCAAAAAGAGGCCAGTGCGGTTCCGTCTCTGATTATGACGTGCGAAGCCTTCTATGCACGCACATGCACTGGCCTTGAGATGCATCCCGGAGAAAACGACGGTGTTCGTCGAGCAATGGTCCAGGACATTCTTAACTTCGCCGACTCTCGCCACGCGGATATGCTGGAAAAGTTTATCGCTGGGAATCCCACTCTTGCGCCACTGACCAATAAGTTGGCGGAGGTGCGCGCGCGACCGGCTCCGCCGCCCGTGACCGAACCTCCGTTTCGCCTTGGCACAAATGCAGTCATGATTGTGCCGTAGGCCTGCCAGCACGGGTACAGAACGTGCAGCAGGAAGCATGGGAGGAGATGCCATGAGAATGATGATCTGTTTGATGTGTGGAATTGCTGCGATCTATGCCGCCGCAGACGATTCACGGTTACACAATATGCTCGCTTCAGCGGCGACGAATCGGGGCAACGCGTATCTGGAGGCGCGCGCTGAAATTCTTGCGCCCGGGACTAATGCGCTTTCGGCCCTTGGGCGATGCACAATAGCTTCAGACCTGACCTGGCAGCAACGCCTCATTGCACGTATCTGTTACGAGCGAGTGGCCCGGCTTACAGATATCGAGGCGTTGCGAGCATACAACTGGAGCGCTGATCCGGGTTATGATAAGAAATGGGAGAAGTCCATTGTGGGGCCTGGATTTAGGATGAGCTCGCTTGCAGTTTCAAAAATCAGTGAGGTGGGCCTCTGGTATTACTACGTTGAGCTCACATGGAAAGAAACGGATGAAACGTGCAAAAGCAAGTACACCGATGTCCGCAAAAGGTGGCAGCACTGGTGTCTTAAAGCAGTTAGTGATCAGCCGGAACGGTATTGGTATCGCTTGGCTGTTGAAGAACGTATGGCGGCATCTCCGTTCTCTTCTTGGCATCAAGGAAGGTATGAGACGTTTTTGCGTGATAAAGAGCCAGAAGCAGTGCCCATCCTTATGAAGTATTATGATGCAATTAGAAACATATATTCGAGTAACAGAGACGATTGGTATCGTGAGGGCTTTCTTCAAATAATGGCTTTTGCCGACTCACGCCACGCCGACCTGCTGGAAAAGTTCATGTCTGAGAAACCCGCACTCGAATCGCTAAAAAATCGGCTGGCAGAGGTGCGTGCGCGACCTGCTCCGCCGCCTGTGACCGAACCTCCATTCCGCCTCGGGAATGAACTGGTTATTGTTAAATAACTAGGAAGGCGATAGTTTGCTTTCCACTGTTTGAACTTATGCAGGCACCAGCCTGCACTTGCATTTGCATTTAGGCTTGCCCATTGCCTTCCACTCGGCAACGGTCTTGACCTGGCCAGCCCTATCCTCGCAGTCAGCGCAATGTTTTCCGTTTTTTGTCTCGCCAAGCACCCACTTGTAAAGCTTTTCATCGCCTGAACGGTTGCGGAGGCTGGTCGCGGGCTTGTTCCTGCTGATGAAAGTGCCGTTGCTGTCGTACCATGCGCCGTCGATATAGAAACGGGTCTTGGGGACAGCTTGTTTTGCAAGGAAACTTTTGCCGATGCCTGCGCCGGTTTTCGCATCGGTGGCTGACGTGGACGATAAGCGCTTGAAGCGTTTCTCCTGACGGTCGGCTTCCAACTGCTTGAGCAGGATCTGCGCGGCTGCCTTACGCGAGGCATTCTTCGCCCTGCGTGCCGCCAGTGCCGATGCTCGGGACGCATTCGTCCAGCGATTCGGGGTCTGCGTTTCTTCAGCGCGGTTGGTCAGCGGCTGACCGCCTTTGATGTTCGGGTCGTTGGTCAGAGCAACGCTCATGAGCGAACGCGGACGGATACGGTTATCGCCAAGCACTTCACAGTCGGAAGGTTTCGGAAACACGGGCGAGACAAGGCGGTATTCGCCGCCTTCGACGGCATCCTTGCCTTTGGATGTCCAGCGTACCTTGGCCCAGAGCCCTTCGGCATCCTCACGCAAAGCGGAGATCCAGCCCGCAGCTTCGCTGGACTTGTCCGTGTCCATGCTGAAGTGGTCGAAGTCGACCAGCAGACCCGGAAAGTTATCAACAGCGGCTTTCGTTGTGAAATCTTCCGTGATCGCCTTCAGCGCCTCGGCATCAATCACCTGCACAACGCCGGCGCCGGCGTGTGCGAATTCGCCCAGGGGCGTGACATGGATCCATGCATCCTCGTTAAAATTGAATTTCATTTTGTCCTTTATTTGTAGAGCGATGCCGCGTCAAAGGCCTCGCCGTTTTCAATCGCTTTTTTAACCTGCGCCTTTGTCATGCGCGGTTCTTTCTTAACATACGTGTCAATACCGCCGCCATGGAGAGAGATCAGCGACATGGCGGTCGCCGTACCGACAGGGTTGTCCCGATATTGCTCGTACGCGTCCCTGGCTGACAGCGGAACCAGGTCATAAGGCACATCGCCGACATTGTATGGCTTGCCGTCGATGCCTCTGCCCTTGGCGAGCGTGTACGCGGTGCCGTACAAAGGCGCCAGCGTGGACCTGATATAACGTCCCGTCACATCGTCCCAGTTGTTGCGCCCCTTGTCGTCGTAGATCGATTCGGCTTTGCCGCTCGCTCCGACAAACTGTCCGGATATCAGCCGCCCGTTGAGGCAAGGGGGTTGCAATTTGACATTAGACAAATTGGGCAATCGTGTTTACGCTTGAGTGGTTAGATATGCCGCATTCAGAATTGATATGGCTTGTTGATAAATGAATTTGCGGCTTGTCTGGCCCCTCCCCAAACAGGTATACTTCAGCGCATGATGATGAGTGAGTATGGCTTAATATCGCTTGGTGGATCAATGAGCTTTTCAGAAGAAGGGAACGCAAGAATGAAAACGTCAGTGTCCATAGTACTGCTTGCAGTTGTTACTGTTGCAATGCTTTGTGTGTGCGGGTGTAAAACTTCCAGTTTGTCAAATTTGAACGCGATACCGATTTTGGAGGGTATAACCGATGCCGCTGCGCTGGATGCGGTGGCGGCCGCATCGGATACGTCACTCGCACAAAACCGGCGCCTGCCCAGAGGCCCGATACAGTCGTATGAGGACGGGGTCTGGACTGTGGAGGACAGGAACGCATCTTCCATTGTCGTTGCTTATTCCCTAGGTAGGATCAACGTAACCGTCCGTTACACGGTGGAAGGTCGTACGCTTGTCCCTTCGGTCATGTCGGCCCAGAACGTCAGGCAAAGCGAGAGCCGTATACACAAGAACGTCATAGCCTGGATCAACCGGCATGCAGCCGAAATCAAGAGTGCAATGTGGAAGATTAAGTCCAGGGCAGAAGATTCTAAGAACGGAGGTACGCGATGATTGTAGATTTTTTTAAAAGGCAGTCGGATAAATTAGTTTTGATGGCTATTTTTTTTCGTGCTGTTCTATATTGGCCTGTATTTTCACGCGACTTCTATTTCAAATTCAATGCCTGGCGAGTATAATACTAGTCGTGAACTTGGAAATATTAAAGACTCCATTTATTCTTTGGAGCGGTCTATTCATATCCCTGACTATAGTAGGGAGCTCCGAAATATTGAGGACAAGTTAAATCGATAACTTTCACCATTGACAACTCCCCTCCACGTGTCACTCTCCTAGACGCAGTGTGCACTGTTCCTTTCCTCCGGCTAATTCCAGGCGGTCTATGTTGCGTGGGCTATGAAATGTGTGCCGCTGCGTCTTTTCTATTTCTTGGGCTTAAACCCTATCTTCTTGGGTTCCGCTGGCACCACAACCACGACCTCCACCTTTCTGGCCAGCATGGAATCCCTGATCTCCTGCCAATTTTCCGCCGTCATCCGTGCAAGGACTTTTATTGCGTGCTCGGGGAGGGGGTCTAGCTGTGTCACGTTTGCGCCACCGAGGCTGGACATGGAGCTGGGTTGCTCTTGCAGCCTCGTCTCCTACGGTGCGTGAGGGTGTTGGTCAGAAAACATAAAAAAATGGTCAGAAACTGTATGGTCGTTTATGCCAGCCTCTGCTATACTCTTAACCATGGTTGATGCAAGTTAAAGCGAAAGGAGATAGTATGAAGCGAGTTGCGTTCAAGATGAAGTTGAAATCCGGATGTGAGGCAGAATACAAAAAACGGCACGACGAAATTTGGCCGGAGTTATCACGTGTACTCAGTGAGGCAGGCGTGTCTGATTATTCCATTTTTCTCGATCAGGAAACGCTCATCCTGTTCGCCGTGCAAAAGTTGTCCGCTGATAACACCGCAGACCGGCTGCCGCATGATCCGGTGGTGCGCAAATGGTGGGCTTTCATGGCGGACATCATGGAGACCAATCCCGACCATTCGCCAGTTTGTGTGCCGATTCCTGAGATGTTTCACGCTGATTAATAAAAGGAGATCCCGTATGACCATGACCCCACGTGAGAGAGTGTTAAGAGCCTTCAAACAGAAACCCGGCCTTCCAGACCGCGTACCGGTGCAGTTCGAATTTTGTGCCTCGCTCTACGAGCATTTTTCAAAAAAGCTCGGCATCCCGATGCATTACACCAAAAATTTGTTCGAGGACGTAACATACCGTATCAGCGGTAACGAACTCCGTACAGCCATGGGATGCGACGTGGTCGTGACGGGTGCTGCAGAAAGGACCGGTTTCGCGCCAGCGAGAAATCCCGACGGCACCTGGTTGAACGAATATGGCATGCGGATGAAGCAGGGCCAGGTTTATGTCGAGGTCGTGGAGTGTCCCCTGGCGAACGCACAGACCGTCGCGGACGTGGCGGCTTACCCATGGCCTGATCCTGACGCGCCTGGGCGCTATGACGATGCACGGGCACTTGTGAAGACTTTTAAAGACCGCTATCTGATCATCGGGGACATCGAGGTCACCGTGTTCTCCCTGGCCCAAATGCTGGTCGGCATGGAGAAGCTGTTAATGGATATGGCGTGCGGGGAGGAATATGTGATCCCACTGTTCGAGGCCTGCGCAAAGTTCCAGACAAAAATCGGGCTGCACCTGATCGAGTGCGGAGTGGATGCGATCTGGGTGGGGGACGATTTCGGCGGGCAGGACGGGTTGCTCATGTCCCCCGCCATGTTTGAAGAGCAGTTGATGCCGATCTACAAGCAGATGATAGATTGCTTCAAAGCCGCCAATCCTAAGGTTATACCCATTCTCCACTGCGATGGCGCGGTGAGCAAGCTTCTGCCACAGATCCGTGAAATAGGGTTCGAGGTCTTCAACCCCGTACAGCCTGGCGTGCCGGGGCATGGACCACAGGCGATGAAAGATGGGTTCGGCAGTCTGTTCGCGTTCTGGGGTGCGATTGATCAGCAGTATCTGCTCCCCAAGGGGACGGATGCGGAATTGGAGGCAGACATCCAGGAGAAGATCGCGGTCCTGGGCGCGGGAGGTGGGTACATGATTTCGCCGGCGCACATTCTCCAGAGCGATGTTTCGCCGGAACGCGTGGAAACATTTATTGGCCTTTGCAAGAAACACGGAAGCGTTCTTCAGGCGTGATGGAGCGGAGATCGTCTATCTATCCGCTATGGCTGGTCAGCGTCCCCATGCCCGTCAGCAACGCGAAAAACTGGATTGACCGTGTTTCTGTTTCAACGAACCCAGACTTTGTCATAAGACTAAGATGATTTGCAAATAGTATTGCATTTATATAAGATGATTTAGTAATATTTTGACCAAAAGGAGAAGATAAATGAAAATAGAGCGTGATTTGATGGTGCGCTTGACAGAATGGCAGGCATCGCCGTACCGGAAACCCCTGATTTTGAAAGGCGTTCGTCAGTGTGGTAAAACATGGCTCTTGCAAGAATTTGGACGCCGTTTTTTTGAAGACGTCGCATATTTCAATTTTGAGACCCAGAAAAAGGCACGGGCCTTGTTTGACGGTGATATTGAACCAAAGCAAATCCTGCTCCAATTGGGCGTTTTTCGTGAAAAGCAGATTCAGTCGCATAAGACCCTGATCATTTTTGATGAAATCCAAGCATGCCCGGCAGCTCTGAATGCGTTAAAATATTTCTGCGAGCAAGCGCCTGAATATCCGATTGTCGCCGCCGGGTCGCTATTGGGTGTTACGCTCGCCTCGCAGGAGGGCTTCCCTGTTGGCAAAGTCAGTTTCCTTGAGTTAATGCCCTGTTCGTTCACGGAATACCTGCGGGTTGTTGCGCCGATGCTGGCTGAGTTTTGCGCAACCCTGCAACTTGGCCCCGTCAGCGAAGCGTTGGCCGGGAAATTGGAGCAACGCCTGCGCGAATATCTGGTCCTCGGTGGAATGCCGGCAGTGCTGAGCCGCTATATTGAGACACAGGATCTGTTTGCGGCTGACGAGGTACTGCAGGAAGTCATTACCGCATACGAGTTGGATTTTTCTAAACATGCGCCGACGAGGGACATCCCTAAGCTTTTCCTGATGTGGAAATCAATTCCTGAGCAGTTGGCGCGTGAACATGCAAAGTTTCTGTATGGCGAAGTGCGTTCTGGCGCACGCGCGAAAGATCTTGAAGATGCCTTACGCTGGCTGCAGGAAGCGGGGCTTGTCTACAAAGTCAACAACGTCACAACGCCGCATTTGCCGCTGAGCGCGTATGAGGACCGTCGGTGCTTCAAGCTCTACATGGGCGATCTTGGCGTGTTGCGAAAGCTGGCAAAACTACCCTTGTCTGCGCTCATCAATGCTTCCGACGTGTTCGGGGAATTCAAGGGACGTCTGATCGAAAACTTTGTTTTACTCCAGCTTAAATGTGCGGGCTTCGATCCTATCTGCTACTGGACAAGTCTCGCAACCGCAGAGGTGGATTTCCTCGTCCAGGATGAAACAGGCATTGTCCCAGTCGAGGTCAAATCCGGACTGAACCGGACAGCTCGCAGTCTGCGTGTCTATCGGGAAAAGTATCGCCCGGAACTCAGTGTCAGGGCATCGCTGCTCAATTTGCGGTTGGATGCGGGACTCTTAAATATACCGCTTTATCTGATCAACGAATTTCCTCGGCTACTCAGAAGCGCGGCGAGCCGTGGTATTATGAAAACAATACGACGGCCGTGAAGGGCAAGTAACCTTTGCACGCCGGCGAAGACCTGTGTTATCCGGTACTTTGGCGCGGAAGGCCGTTGATTCATACGCTAATTGGAACAGCGCCCAAGCAAAAGGGTTAGCGCGAATGAAGCCGGTAGTCGCTGGGGGAATGACCTGTTTTTTTCTTGAAGAATTCGGAAAAATAA
The DNA here is from genome assembly GCA_037133395.1 of bacterium. Taxonomy (GTDB): domain Bacteria; phylum Verrucomicrobiota; class Kiritimatiellia; order RFP12; family UBA1067; genus CAIZQW01. The sequence continues at coordinate 10,147 of JBAXOG010000122.1, forward strand.
AAAAGAGACTCGAAGCCGATTTGAGTCGCGATTTCGGTGATCGGCAGATCCGTGGACGTGAGTAAGTCGCGGGCATGGTTGAGTCGGATCGCGTTTTGGAACTGCGCGGGTGAAACACCAGTTTGCTGTTTGAATCGGCGGCGGAACGTGGTATAGCTGACCCCCAGTGTGCGGGAGAGACGGGCGAAGTCGATGGGGTGAGCGGACTGCAGACAGATCAGATTTTGCGCCTCGCGAATCACGTCAGATTTTTGTCCGCTTACGCAGATGTTTTGAGAACGCTCCTGGATAAGCCCCAGGATCTCGATGATCCGGCTCGCTCCCGAAAAGGGGGTACTTGAGGGGTCACGCTTGAGGTGACCATACAAGGTGATGAACCGTTGTCGTAATACTTCATCTACACCGATTCGCAGGACGGGTTTCTCCTGCCGGAAGAATGGTGCGCGCAATAAATGACCTGCTAACATACCGTTGAAGCCGATCCACTGTTCGTCCCATCCCGTTTTGGAATCAGGTGCATACCGATGCCAGATGCCAGGGAAAAGGACAAACACATCCCCGGCCTCGATGGTATGGCGTCCAGCCTCATGCGTTTCAAAGATGCCCCGTCCACTCGTGATGTAAATCACTTGATATTCGTCGAGCGTACGGCCTTTTTTCCAGTTGGAGGCGTATGTGTCAGGATGCCCTCGCGGGGGATACGGTTGATCAGGATCGATCTGGGTATATCCGCAGTCGGTGAGATAAAGACCCCACAGCCGTTGAGCGTCCAGTATGGGCAAATATCGGAAGTGTGATTTTTGCGGCATGGTCAGAAGAGAATAGACAGGTTATTGCTTTAAGGCTGAATAATACACCTGGTCGTATGGGGTTCACAATAAAATAATGGTCAAAAAACGTAAAAGAATGGTCAGAAACCCTATGGTCTTTCAGGACTATTTTTGTGATAATACGGACATGTTTTCTGGAGGTAGTAACGAAGCGAGGACAAGAGGGTTAACGGTTTAATCGAAAAAAACTTATGCAAAACACATACAAAGTTGGTTTCTTCAGTATCGGGCTCGATACGTATTGGAGTCAGTTCAAAGGGCTCAAAAAGAATCTGTTGGGCTATCACGCCCAGATCCGTAAGGAACTCGAGGGCTACGGGGCTGTGGTTGTGGACGGTGGTCTTGTAGACAATCCGGTTAAAGCGCGCGTGGCGGGTAAGTTGTTCCGTGCCGAAGGCGCGGAGATTGTCTTTCTTTTCATCTCGACGTATGCACTCTCCTCCACAGTCCTGCCCGTGGTGCAGGAGGCGGGGCTCCCGGTGGTGGTGCTCAATATCCAGCCCGTGGCGCAATTGGATTATGAGAAGTTTAACGCATTAGGGGATCGTGGCGTGATGACAGGTGTCTGGCTGGAACACTGCCAGTCGTGCAGCGCGCCAGAGATTGCTTGCGCCTTCAACCGCGCGGGTATCGACTATCATCTGGTCACCGGGCATCTGCAAGATCCTGAGGTGTGGCGCGAGGTACGCGATTGGACGGACGCGGCGATGGTGCGTGCAGGTATGCGGGAGAATCGTCTAGGTGTACTGGGACATTACTACTGCGGCATGTTGGACGTGTACAGCGACCTGTGTCAACAGTCCTCCGTATTCGGTACGCATGTCGAGTTGGTGGAGATGTGTGAGTTGCACGCATTGCGCGAGGCGGTTACGAAGAAGCAAGTCGCGGAAAAACAGAAGGATTTCAAAAAGAGTTTTGACGTGTCGCCGACTTGCGAGTCAGCAGAGTTGGAACGCGCTGCGCGCACGGCGGTGGCGATGGATGCGCTCATCGCGAAGCATGATCTCGGCTCCATGGCTTATTATTATGAAGGCCAGCCGGGCAACCCGTACGAAAACATCGTGACCTCGGTGATCGCGGGTAACACGCTGTTGACGGGACGCCACGTGCCGATTGCGGGGGAGTGCGAGGTGAAGAATGCACAAGCCATGAAGATCATGGATCTCTTCGGTGCGGGCGGGTCATTCTCGGAGTTTTATCTGGCCGATTTCAAGGATGATGTGGTTTATCTGGGTCACGACGGACCTGCGCACTTCGCGATTGCGCAAGGGCCTGTGAAACTCGTACCCGTCTCGGTCTATCACGGCAAGCCCGGCAAGGGATTATCCATCCAGATGACAGTCAAGCACGGCCCTGTGACGCTACTTTCGGTGGTACAGCGGGGTGACGGTAAACTGATGCTTCTGGTCGCGGAGGGAGAGTCGGTGGAGGGGCCAGTGCTGCTGATCGGCAACACGAACAGCCGCTATCGCTTTTCTATCGGCGCCAAGGCGTTTATGAACGCATGGAGCAAAGCTGGCCCCGCGCACCACTGCGCGATTGGTGTCGGACACATCGCGGACAAGATCGAAAAACTCGCGGCACTGCTCAAGATTGAGGTACAGAAAGTTTGTTGAAGTCCATCCAGCTTCAAGTTTTTTTACCACGAAACACACTAAAAACACGAAAATGCCAATTTCCCTCTGCGGCTGCCGGATCTCGGTGAACCGCAGACGCACAGATTGAGTTTGTCGCAGTGCGGTTGATCTGGTAAGGTATGTCTCGTCATGACGTATGTTGCTTATATTATCGTCAGTAAGGAGACTTATGAATAAACAGATGTGGGTCGGTGTTGGGTCCGCGTTGCAACTGTGTTGCGCATTTAATCTGGGTGCGGCTGAGGTGGTGTTCAGCAATGAAGTCTCTGCTCCCGAACAAACGCTTTCGTTGTGGTATCGCAGACCAGCATTGAAATGGGATGAAGCCCTGCCCATTGGCAATGGACGATTCGGTGCAATGGTCTTTGGAGGCGTTGCTGAGGAGCGTATCCAGTTTAATGATGATACCCTGTATACTGGCAAGCCCCATGATTACGCGCATAAAGGTGCAGTAAAATTTCTGCCGGAGATCCGCAAGCTCCTCTTTGAAAATAAGCAGAAGGATGCGGAGGCACTGGCCAATAAAGAATTCATGAGCATCAACACCCGCGGCACTAACCGTCAGGAGGCGTATCAGCCGTTCGGGGACCTGAAGCTTGAGTTTCCCGAGCTCACGACCGTCACGGATTATCGCCGGGAACTTGATCTGAACCGCGCGCTGGCCCTGGTTCAATACACGAGTGGCGGAGCCACTTATCGGCGTGAGATCTTTGCTTCGTTTCCCGATAATGCCATTGTCATGCAACTGGCCTGTGATCAACGGGGAAAGATCAATGTGAAGGCTACACTGCCTAGCCCGCATCCCCATACCGTTGTTAAACGTGTTGATGGTCAGACGCTCAGCATGTCGGGTAAAGTCGAGGGAGAGAACACGGGCTTCGAAGCGCGCCTTGCTGTCAGGACAGAGGGCGGAAAAATTAACGTCACGGACTCCGGGATTGAAATTACGCAAGCCGATTCCGCGACGTTGATTTTGGTAGGGGCCTCCAGCTATGTCAACTTCCGCGATATCAGCGGAGATCCAGCGGTCAAGAATGAAAAGACGTTGAAGCAACTTGCAACGAAAGATTATGCCGCGATTAAACACGATCACATCGCAGACCATCAAAAACTTTTCCAACGGGTGAAGCTTAATCTCGGAAGCACAGCGTGTGCAAAGTTGCCCACGAATGAACGGATCAAATCCTTTAGCGAAGCGGATCCACAATTGGCAGAGTTGTTTTATCAATATGGCCGTTACCTGTTGATTGCGTGTAGCCGCCCGGGTTCACAACCGGCCAACCTGCAAGGCCTTTGGAATGAAAGTCTCAAACCGGCCTGGGACAGCAAATACACCATCAATATCAATACGGAGATGAACTACTGGCCGGCGGAGATCGCGAACCTTTCGGAGTGTGTTGAGCCTTTGGTGGCAGCGCTGCAGGAGCTCGCGGTCTCGGGTGCTGTCGTCGCAAAAGAGCACTACAACGCCCGTGGCTGGATGATCCACCATAACTTTGATGTCTGGAAAGGGGCGGCGCCGATCAACAATGCCAACCACGGGATCTGGGTTGTCGGCGGAGCCTGGCTGAGTCAGCATGTGTGGTGGCACTATGAATTTGGCGGCGATCGAAACTATTTAAAAGAGACTGCCTATCCCCTGATGAAAGGGGCGGCGCTCTTTTTTGTCGACACGCTGGTTGAAGATCCGCGGAGCGATAAACACTGGCTGATCTCCGGCCCCTCGAACTCCCCGGAAAATGGTGGATTGGTGATGGGGCCCACGATGGACCATCAAATTATCCGGGATCTTTTCAGCAATGTCATTGAAGCCTCAAAGGTTTTGGATACGGATCAGGAGTTACGCCAGCAACTGACAGCGATGCGTGCGAGAATCGCACCGAACCAGATTGGACAGCATGGCCAGTTACAGGAGTGGCTGGAAGATAAAGATGATCCGAAGAGTACGCACCGTCATGTGTCGCATCTGTGGGGGTTGCATCCCGGCGCAGAGATTCATCCGCGCACGACACCTGAATTGGCCAAGGCGTGTGCAGTGACGCTGGCGCATCGGGGTGATGGTGGCACGGGCTGGTCAAAGGCGTGGAAGATCAATTTCTGGGCTCGCTTGCTGGATGGCGATCACGCTTACAAGATGCTCTCGGAAGCGTTGAAAGGCAACACGCTCCCCAATCTGTTCGATACCCATCCGCCTTTTCAGATTGATGGAAACTTTGGCGCTGCCTCCGGAATCACCGAAATGTTAGTGCAAAGTCATCTCGGCTGGATTGAGTTACTGCCCGCATTGCCGTCAGCTTGGCCGACGGGCAGTGTTTCTGGCTTGCGTGCCCGTAACGGTTTTGAGGTCGATATCCAATGGAAAGAGGGTCATTTTACACAAGCACAGATCAAATCCATCAGCGGGAAATTATGCCGCATTCGGTCGGCTATCCCGCTCACAATCACCAACAGAGACAAGCCAGTCATAACCGCCAGCGCTGAAAAAGACTTCATTGTTTTTGAAACAAACAAAGGGGAATGCTATTCAGTCATGGGTGCGGAGCGCTAACAGAAGCCTTTTTCTTTGGCTTTGTCGCCGGGTGCGATTCAACTTTGTTGAATCAACACCCGAGGTAGGAGGTAGGATGGAGGAGTTGTATTTGAAATGCCCTAGAGAATAGTTCTCCTCCATTCGCTATTATCTCTTGGATGAAGACACACTTTCAAGACTTGTTTAAAAGG
>JBAXOG010000123.1:0-15105 GCA_037133395.1 bacterium
GAATGCTCTGCGTCACGATCGTAGCGGTAATATTGCACAGCGTGACGTTGGTGATGTCGGCGCCGTTGCCGAGCCAGAGTCCGGCGATGGTTACCTGCGTGCCGCCGAAGACGGTGCCGGTCGTCGGCGTCACATTCGTGATCACGCCGATGACGTCAAACGTGTTGGTCAGCGTCGGCGCGGCAGTCCAGTTGCTGTCGCCGCTTTGCGTTGCCAGGATCGTCACGCGGCCCGCACTGCTGAAACTCAGGTTGACCGCGTTGCTGATCACAGCCGGTCCCGCTGCGACAGAAAAACTCACCGTCATCGACGTTCCTGCTGTGGCGCTCAAAACGACCTTGTTGGTTACTTCTTGTTGCCCAAGATTCAGGAAGTTGATGGTCTGAGTCGCCTTAGTGACCGTCAGCGTGCCAGTCGCCCCGCCTTGATAATTCACTTCTTTGACAATGCCGATTACAGTATAGACCCCCACGTTCGTTGGTGCGCTTATTGAGCCATCATACGTGAGGTCAACCGTTTGCCCTGCAGGTATCGTTGTCGCCGTGACAACCCTAGCCTCGCCGCTATAGACCTGGTTCGTACCGTTCAGTTCCACCACAGCAGGCGCCTTGGCGCACTCCACTATGCCGGTGACCGACTGCGCACTGTACAGCGCACTCGCCGCCTTGGTGGCCACGACGACCACTGTACCCGTGCCCAAATTAACAACGAGTTGGGCTCCTTTGTAGCCAAACAATATAAACCTGAATGCGGGCGCAGACCCCAAGACCGTTCCGGGGCCGGAGTCCACGACGTAGGATACCAAACCCGTACCCGATCCACCTATGGCGGAAATCGAATTGGTGGTGGCATAAATCTGCGGGGAGGTGGGTTCAAACGTCAGCACCGCCTGCGCGGTCAGACTGACGTTAAAGGTATTGGTCACGCTGATTGCGGGATTCCTGTTATCGTCACCCACTTGTGACGCCACGACACTCACGCTGCCTGCGCCCATGAAGGTCAGGTTCGTGCCCTCGCTGATTAAGGCAGAGCCGCTCAACACGCTAAAGACAGGGACGAGACCCGAGGTGGCGGTCGCCGCTAGCAAGACGCTGTTGGTGGTCAACTGGTTACCGGGGTTCGGGAAGCTGATCGTCTGATCGGCCTTGGCCACGGTCAGCGTCACCACCACGCACTGCGGCGAGTTGGTCGCATCGGCAGCCGTCACAAAGTTCGTGGCGACATGTATACCCGCGTTGACACCCGCGATAGTGACCGCGTTGGTCAGCACGCGGACGTCGCCGAGGTCGACCGTGCCCGCGGCCGGCAGGCTGGACAGCCAACCGGATGCGCCGGCGCTGTAGGCGATCACGTTGGTGTAGGTGAAGCTGGTCACGCCGACATTGGTCATGCCCACGGTCTGCGACACTAGGTTTGAGCCGCCATAAATCCCGGTGTACGCCAGCGTGTTGGTGACCAGCGCGATGCCGCCGCCAGCACCAAAGCCCGCCAGGTTCACTGCGTAAGGCGAGTTGGTGCCGTTAAAGGCGAACGAGTACGACGCGTTTTGCTGTCCGCCCTGCGGCGTGAAGACCACCTGATACGAAACCTCGGACGACTCGGGGACGACGGAGGTGAAGGGCAGGAGGCGGAAGGCGGACGGATTCGGGCCGTTCGTCTCCACGCCGCTGATTGTCAACTCAGCGTTTCCGGCGTTGACGATGCGGAACGTGTTGGTCTGCGCGCCCATGCCGACAATCAAGGTCCCGAAATCGGTGCCGCCGGCAACGGAGGTGACATTGCTGCTGGCCACCACCGCGTCATTCGTGCCGCGCACCACAAACTGCGGGCCCATCACGGGGATAACGTTGGTCACGTAAAGCGCCTTGCTGTAGTTTTCATCGCCCTTCTGTGCAGCCTCGACGCCGACATCACCATAACCGGTGAAACTCAGGTTCGTGTCATCGCTGATCAAGCCGGGGCCGGAAACAACAGAGAAGTGCACGCCCAGACCGCTCGACGCGGTCGCCGCCAGAACCAGCCGGTTGGTCCAGAACTGGTCGCCGAAGCCGTTGAAGGTGATGACCTGCCCGGCTTTGGCGCAGTTCACTAAACCGGTTGCCGATTGCGCACTGTACAGTGCACTCGCGGCCTTGGTGGCCACGACGACCACTGTGCCCGTGCCGGAGGTGACAACGAGTTTGGCTCCCGAGGGAGGTGTAAATATTCCCATGGACCCGGCTAATCTGATCGTCTCATTCCCGAAGATCGTTCCGGGGCCGGAGTCCACGGCGTAGGACACCATGCCGACACCTGATCCGCCCGTGGCGGTAATCGTGTTGGTGGTGGCATAAATCTGCGGGGAGGCGGGGTTGAACGTCAGCGCCGCCTGTTCGGTCAGGCTGACGTTAAAGGTGTTGGTCACGCTCGTGGCCGGATTCCAGTTTCCGTCGCCGACTTGCGCCGCCACGACACTTACGCTGCCAGCAGCGGTGAAGGTCAGTGTGCCCGCGCTGATCGAGGCGGAACCGCTCGCCACGCTGAACGCAGGGACGAGACCCGAGGTGGCAGTCGCCGCAAGTACGACGCGATTGGTCGTGAGCTGGTCGCCGGGGTTCGGGAAGCTGATCGTCTGATCGGATTTGACCGCGGTCACGCCTGACGTAATGGATGTCACGAAATACAAGGAGTCCTGAGCCTTCAGCGCCTGGACCTGGATGGTTCCGACGCCGCCGGTCACCACCAGATTTGTGTTGCCGACGATCTGGCCGGGGCCACTGAGGACAACATAACTGACCGCTCCGGTTCCTGAGCCACCAGAAACGGAGAGCGCATTGGTCGTTCCATAGGTCTGCGGAGTCGCCGGCTCAAACACCAGCGGAGTCTGCACGGCCCGCAGATATTCGAACGCATTGCTCTTGACTGTTTCGCCGAAGCTGGTCGAGAACACGCGCACATCACTAGCGCCGGCGTTAACTGCCTGTGCCGCCGTGATCCAAACACGCGTGGTGGTCTGACTGCTAATAGAGGCACTCACTCCACACAGCGTCACGTTGGTGATGTCGGATCCGTTGCCCAGATTCATTCCGCTGATGACGACTGGGTAGCCGCCACTCCAGGAGCCGGAGGAGGGAAGAACCGCGCTTTCAACTCGTTGAGTCACCACTGAACGCGCCACGTAGCGTGCATCCACACCGCCGATATTGGTAAAGGAGCCAGAGACATAGAGCGTGCCATCCCTACCCATGGCCATCCGGTCCACGGAACAATCCGTCTGCAACTGGCTGTTCATATTGGTCCAGACGCTGCCGTTCCATGCAGCCACGTACTTGGCTTGTGGATCGGCGGCCGTGGAGGTGAAACGTCCACCCGCGTATACTTCCCCGTTGGTGCCTATCGCCAGACAGGCGACCATCCCGTTCACCATACCCGAGCCCACATTGGTCCATGCCGTCCCATTCCATTTAGCCACGCGAGAACAGGAAACACCGCCCACGCTCATAAATTCTCCGCCAATATAGAGATCGCCGCTATTGGGGTCTACAGCCATCTCGCTGATGTAGTCCATGGCTGCTCCCGTGCCCGTACCCACGCTTGCCCAAGTCCCGCTCACAGGATTCCACATGGCGATGCGCCGAACCGTTACCCCGCCCGCACTCGTGAGGGAGCCGCTCACATATAATTCCCCGTTGTGGCCGACCGCCAAATCACCGATCACCCAGGGCTGCACAATGCCTGTGCTCAGATTCGTCCAGACGCTGCCATTCCACATGGCGATGCGGTTGGCCGATACCCCTCCCACCGAGGTGAACTCCTGTCCGCCCACATAGAGCCGGTTGTTCACGGAATCATAGGCCATATCAGTCACCGAGTATTCTGTAGGGGCAAATCCCGAACCCAGCGGAAGATAATTTGTCCCGTCCCACTGCGCAATGTGACTGACAGCCGTAGCACCGGCATACGTGAAGTAGCCGCACAGGAAGATGCTGTTTCCCGGTCCCTGCACAATATCGTAGATAATATGGTTTACGCCCGAACCCACGGCGGACCAGGTTGTTCCGTTCCACACAGCTATATTCGTGGCGGCGACTTCCCCCATATTAGCAAAGCCTCCACCCACATAGACCAGCCCATTCGTGTGCGCGCAGACCGCCGGAATATCACTACCTCTACCCACGCCACCCGCCATATTTGTCCAAACAAACGTGGAAGATGTTGAATCTTCGATCACGCCCGCCGGGTTGACCGTATAAGCACCCGCCAATGTAACGTCGCCGTTGTCTGAGGTCTGTACCACGATATCCTTCACACCCATCGAGCCTGTGGCTGGCAGGGTGATCGTGAACCACGTTGTGCCGAATCCTGTGATCGTCGCCTGGACACCGCCCACCAACACATTGGTGATCGCTCCGAAGGTGCCGTTGGTGACGGTGATGCTGTTGCCACCGCTGTAGGGACCGCGGTTGACCGAACGTTCATAGCATGAGCCTGCCAAGTTAACCGTGTAGACGGCTGTCGGCGAATCGTTGCTGATCACCAGCGAGGCCGTGAAGTCCCCAACAGCAGGAGGCGTGTAGGCTATCTTGAAACTGCTCACACCGCCGACAGGTACGGATGCGGGGATTCCCAGAACCCTGAACTCTGCACCCTGAACCCCTGCTCCGCTGATGGTCATCAGCGCCGTGCCATTGTTGGTGATGCTAAAGGTATTGGTAAGCGTCGCACCTGGAAGAATCGGATCGAACTTTGCTCCGGTGGCCACGATGGCCGCGCTACCAGAGGCAATCACCGCGCCGTTGACGCCCCGCACTTGCAGTCCGGGGGCCTCGTAGGAGAAAGCGTTGGCTTTAGTTGTTGCACCAAAACTAGTGGAATTGACCACAACATCGCCGAGACCGGCTGAGCCGGAAATTCCGGCTATGGCCACGATCTGCGTCGAGCCGTTCACAGCCGTGACCGTCGCTGCCACGCCGCACAGCGTCACGCTGGTCACGTCGCCCAATGTGCCATTGCACAGGTTCGTGCCAGAAATAACCACCTCATAGCAGCCTGTGTAGGAGCCGGACGACGGCGATACGCCGGAACTTGAGACAAGGGTTTCGCCCCACTTCGCCACATAATTTGCAGATACGCCGCCCGCGCTCGTGAACGCCCCACCGGCGTACAGATTTGCCCCATCATGCGCCAAGGCATTCACAGCGTTGTACATGCCGCTACCCAGATTCGTCCAACTCGAGCCATTCCATTTCGCAATATCATTTACAGCAACGCCGCCCGCAGACAAGAAAAGCCCGCCCGCATACAGATTTGCCCCCTCATGCGTCAAAGAATACACCTCATGAAAAGGCAAACTGCTCATGCCGCTGCTCAGGTTCGTCCAACTCGCGCCATTCCATTTCGCCACCAAATTTGCCATTACCGGAGACGCAACCGTGAACTTTCCGCCCGCGTACAGATTCGTCCCATCATACAATAAGGCCGACACCTTATCAGATGTGCCATAATTCAGATTCGTCCAACTCGTGCCATTCCACTTCGCCACGTAGTTAGCCGATACGCCGCCCGCCGTTGTAAACCACCCACCTGCGTACAGATTCGTTCCGTCATGCGCCAAGGCATTCACTGTCGGATTATCATAAATGGTCATGCCGCTGCCCAGATTTGTCCAGCAAGAGCCATTCCACTTCGCCACATACTTGGCCGACACGCCACCCGCAGTTACGAAAGAACCGCCTGCGTACAGATTCGTTCCGTCATGCGCCAAGGCATACACGGTGTTGCCCATGCCGGCACCCAGATTCGTCCAGCAAGAGCCATTCCACATCGCCACGCAGTTAGCCGCCACGCCCCCCGCAATCGAGAACGTTCCGCCGGCATACAGATTCGACCCATCCTTTGCCAAGCATGTCACATAACTGTTTAAGCCACTGCTCAAATTTGTCCAGCTCGTGCCATTCCACTTCGCCACATTCGCAGCCGCCAGGCCTCCTGCGGTTGAGAACATGCCGCCCGCGTATAAGTTCGTCCCGTCATGCAATAAGGCGGTCACGTTACCGCTAACGCCGACGCCCAGATTCGTCCATGCGGGTGGCCCGTAGCCCCCCATCCCGAAAATGGCGCCCGCCGGGTTGACCGTATAGGCGCCTGTCAGCGTGATGTCGCCGCTGTCCGAGGTCTGCACCACGATGTCCTTCACGCCTGCCGCGCCCGTGACCGGCAGGGTGATCGTGAACCACGTGGCGCCGAATCCTGTGATGGTCGCCCGCACGCCGCCCACCAACACATTCGTAATGTTGCCGAAGGTGCCGTTGGTGACGGTGATGCTGTTGCCGCCCGAGTATCCACCCAGGTCGGTCGAGCACTGGTAGCACGAGCCCGCCAGGTTGACCGTGTAGGCGGCTGTCGGGGAATCGTTGCTGATCACCAACGCGGCGGCGAAGTCGCCGACGGCGGTGGGCGTGTAGGCCACCGTGAAACTGCTCGCGCCGCCGACCGGCACCGTCGCGGGGATTCCCGTGACGGCAAAACAGCTCCGGTCCGTTCCGTTGGTCGCATACCCGCTGATCGTCATCAGGCCTGTGCCGTTATTCGTGATGCTGAAGGTGTGGGTGACCGTCGCGCCGGGGAGGATCGGGGTGAACTTGGCTCCGGAGGCCAGGCTGGCCGCGCTCCCGGAGGCAATCGCCACATGGTTGGTGCCAAACACTTGCAGTCCCGGAGCCAAATACGTGAACGCATTCGACTTCACCGTCTCGCCGAAGCTGGTCGAAAACACCCGCACGTCACCCAGTCCGGCGCTGATCGCCTGCCCGGCCACGATCCACACGCGCTCGACGGTCTGACTGCTGATGGAGGCGCTCGCCCCGCACAGCGTCACGCCGGTGATGTCGGAGCCGTTGCCGAGATTCACGCCTGAGATCACCACGGGGTAACCCCCCGTCCAGACACCGGAGGAAGGAGTGACGGCGGTCCCTGATAAAATGGCCATCGGCCCCCACTTGGCAACGTTGATCGAAGGCATACCGCCCACCGTCCCGATGTTGCCGCCCGCATACAGGCTCGCCCCGTCATGCGCCAAGGCGCGCACCGTGGAACTGCAACCACTGCCCAGGTTCGTCCACGTCGTCCCGTTCCACATGGCCACCCGATTGACCGCCACCCCGCCGGCGCTCGTAAAGGTACCCCCCGCATACAGATTCGTTCCGTCATGGGCGAGGGCGTTCACCGACATATTCAGCCCGCTCCCGAGGTTCGTCCACGTCGTCCCGTTCCACATGGCCACATATTTGGCATTGGCGTTGCCGCCGGCATTCGTAAAGAACCCGCCCGCATACAGGTTCGATCCATTCCGAGCCAAAGCCGAGACGATACCGGGTAAGCCATTGCCCAGGTTCGTCCATGCCGACCCGTTCCACTTGGCGATGTTGGTGGCGGACACGCTGCCGGCACTCTCGAAGGAGCCGCCCGCGTACAAGTTCGTCCCGTCGTGCGCCATGGCCCAGACCATATCGCCGCCTCCGCTCACGCCGCTGCCGAGGTTCGTCCACGTCGTCCCGTTCCACTTCGCCACGTGGGATGCGGCCACCCCGCCCGCATTCGTGAAGGAGCCGCCCGCATAGAGATTAGTCCCATCGTGCGCCAAGGCATTCATGGAGCTGCTCATGCCGCCCGCGAGAGACTCCCACGCCGACCCGTTCCACTTGGCAATGTATTTGGTTCCCGCCACGGCCCCAGCATTCGTGAAGTCCCCCCCCGCATACAAGTCGGTTCCCATGGTCTTCAAGACCATTGACACATTATTCATTCCGCTGCCGAGGTTCGTCCACGCCGTCCCGTTCCATTTGGCGATATTGGTTGCGCTCACCCCGCCTGCACTCGCGAAGCTACCGCCCGCGTACAGATTGGCCCCCTCGTACGCCAAACAGTACACGCGCTGCGACGAGCCGGCCACGCCACTGCTGAGATTGGTCCAAACGTTCACATATTCCGTGCCGACCGTGATGGCACCCGCTGGATTGACCGTGTAAGCGCCCGTCAGCGTGATAGCGCCGTTGTCTGATGTCAGTACCACAATGTCCTTCGCGCCTGCCGAGCCGGTGGATGGCAGGGTGAACGTCACCCAATTTGCACCATGCGCGACAAGTATCGCCCGCACGCCGCCCACGAACACATTGGTGATGTTGCCAAAGTTGCCGTTGGTGATGGTGATCGTATTGCCACCGCTATATGGGCCAAGGTCAATGTTGACCGCATACACGTGCGCCACGTTCGTAACGGCCGGGGCCGGATTGTAATCGGCGTTGCCGATCTGCGAAGCCACGACTGACACCATGCCCGCGCCGGTGAAGGTCAGGTTGGTGCCGTCAACGCTTCCTGGACCCGAGACCCACGCAAAGGCAACAGGCAAAGCGCTGGAGGCGGTCGCCGAAAGTCCGACAACGCCGCTCGTCTTCTGTATGGGAATTGCCGGGAAGGAGATCGTCTGATTGGCTTTCCCTGCCGTGCCGCTCACGTTGATCACATAAGGATTGTTGTTGGTGCTGTTGTTCGCCAGCGCGACCGTCGCCGTGTATTCCCCGATTGCGGACGGCGCAAACACGATGGAAAGGACGCCCGTCGAATAGGGCATCACGCTCGCCGGCAGACCCGCCAGCGCAAAGGCATTCGTCCCCGTTCCGCTCCAGGTCAGCCCGCTCAGCATCAACGCATTCTCGCTGTCGTTCGTGATGACCAGCCGGTTGGTCACCGAGGCCCCCCAGGAGGCTGAAAAGAGCGTGCCCTTGGCCGCGTCCGCCGGCTCGCCGTTGGCCACGCCCGCGCCATTCATGCCGATCACGGAGATGGAACCAGGACCCGCCGAACCCACATAGGCAAAGACATTGGGCTTCACAGTCGTACCAAAGGTGGTCGAGACGATGACCACGTCACCGGTCACAGCACCCGTGGCGGAGCCGGCCGTGACGACAATCTGCGTGGCCGACTGGCTGACCACGGTCGCGGCAAAGCCGCACAAGGTCACGCTGGTGACATCGGAGCCATTGCACAAGTTCGCGCCGCCAATGGTCACCAGATAGCCTCCAGCGCAGACGCCCGAGGACGGCTCCACCGGCGAGAAGGTGTAGAATCCCCGCCCGTACACGAGATACGTTTCGCCCGCTTGATAGTTGCCAGAAGGAGCGGCTTTATACGCACCCAGCAGCAGATCGGCGAATCCGTCCTTGTTCACATCGCCCGCCGAACTGACGGAAGAACCGCTCCAATCACCCGCTTTTGCGCCCGCCAGAAGCACGCCGTTGGCGCCGTTTAGCCAATTGGTGGAAAGTGTGATCAACGCCGGCAACCCATTCGTCTGCCCGTAGATCAGGTATGTTTCACCCGCTTGACTGCGAGCAGAAGGACTGGCTTTATGCGCCCCCACGAGGAAATCGGCGCACCCATCTCCGTTGACATCCCCTGCCGCACTGACCGAATAGCCGCTGTTATCACTCGCTTTCGCGCCAGCCAGGAGCACACCATTGGCGCCGTTCAACCAATTAGTCGAAAGCGTAATCAGCGGAGGCAGTCCGTTCGTCCGTCCGTAGATCAAATACGTTTCGCCCTTAAAACCTCTAGCGCTATACGCGCCAACGAGGAAATCGGCGCACCCATCTCCGTTCACATCCCCTGCCGCACTCACCGAAGAGCCGCTGTAATCACTCAAACTCGCGCCAACCAGGAGCACGCCGTTGGCGCCGTCCAGCCAGTTGGTAGAAAGCGTGATCAGCGGAGGCAGTCCGTTCGTCCGTCCATAGATCAAATACGTTTCGCCCTTAGAACTGCTGGCGTTATACGCGCCCACAAGGAAATCGGCGCACCCATCTCCGTTGACATCCCCTGCCGCACTGACCGAATATCCGCTGTAATCACCGTATTTTGCGCCCGCCAGAATCACGCCATTGGTGCCGTTAAGCCAGGTGGCGTTCAGCGTAATCAGTGCAGGCAGTCCGTTCGTCCGCCCGTAAATCAAATAGGTTTCACCGAAATAACCGCGGGCGTTTTTCGCGCCCACGAGGAAATCGGCACACCCATCCCCGTTCACATCGCCTGCCGAACTGACCGACCAACCACTGTTATCAAAGTATGTTGCGCCCGACAGGAGCACGCCGTTGGTGCCGTTAAGCCAGGTGGCGTTCAGCGTAATCCGCGGAGGCAGATTCGTCCTCCCATAGATCAGGCCCGTTGCGCCCTCACCGTAATACCCGCCCACGAGAATATCGTCATAGCCATCCCCGTTCACATCCCCCGCCGAACTGACCGAATAGCCGCTGTAATACACAGGTTCGCCAGCCAGAATCACGCCATTCGTGCCGTCCAGCCAGCTGGCCGAAAGCCTGTTCAGCGCAGGCAGCCCGTTGGTCCGCCCGTAGATCAAATACGTTTCGCCCTTGGAACTGCTGGCGTTATACGCGCCCACGAGGAAATCGGCGCACCCATCTCCGTTGACATCCCCTGCCGCACTGACCGAATAGCCGCTGTAATCACTCGCTTTCGCGCCCGCCAGAATCACGCCGTTGGTGCCGTCAAGCCAACTGGCGTTCATCGTGCTGATTTTAGGCACCCCGCCGTAGAACGAATCCGGTACCCAGCCAGCCGGATTGACGGTATACGCGTCCGTCAGCGTGATGGCACCGTTTTCGCTGGTCTGCACCACGATGTTTTTCACGCCGGTCGAGCCTGCGGTTGGCAGGGTGATCGTCACCCAGGTCGCGCCCGACCCCGTGATCGTCGCCCGCACCCCGCCGACCAACACGTTGGTGATGGTGCCAAAGTTGCCATTGGTGATGGTCAGGGTGTTACCGCCGACGTAGGGGCCGATGTTGGCTGAGAGCTGATAGGCTGTGCCCGACAGATTTAACGAATAAGATGCGGTCGGGGAATTATTGCTGATGACCAGCGTGACCAAATGGTCGCCGACCATGGAAGCGTTGAAGCGCACAGTGATGTTGGAAGTGGCGCCGGCGGGGATGGTCACGGGCATGCCGCTGATTTCAAACTGGCTGTCCGGATCCGTTTCCTCCACATTGAAAATCGTCAAGTCTGCGATGCCGTTGTTGGTCAGGGAGAGCGTCTGCGTCACTGCCACGCCCACAGGCGTCAGCCCCAGGTGCGTGCCTTTGGCCACGCTCACGGCGTCTCCGCTTGAAACCACCACCCGGTTCGTGCCCAGAATCCGCAAGCGGGGCTCCTCGTATGCGAACGCATTGTGCCGCGCGGTCTCGCCGTAGGCCGCCGAAAAGACCTGCACATCGCCAAGGGCTTCTGTCAGGGTGGCGCCGGCTCTTACCACGACCTGCGAGGACGTCTGTCCCGGCAGTATGGTCGCCTGCACCCCGCTCAGCAACACATTGGTGATGTCCGAGCCGCTGCCCAGCAGCAGCCCGCTGATCACCACCTCACCGCCGCCGGTCCAGGAGCCGCTTTCAGGGGTGACCGTTGAGATGTACGAATTATACAATCCGGCGACATAGCTGTAGGGCTTACCGCCTGCCGTCTTGAAAGTCCCGCCAACAAACAGCCGCCCTTCGCTGTCGTAGGCCAGCGCATAGGGAAAATCTGTCACCCCCGCTTCGCACGCCATCCAAGAGTTGCCGTCCCATTTGGCGATGCGGTTCACGGCGGTGGCACCCGAGGTGGTAAAATTGCCCGTGGCATACAGATGGCCCGCACCATCCAGCGTTAAATCCATCATGCCGAGCGCAACCGTGCCAAATCCTGCGCCTACTGCTGACCAAGAAACGCCGTTCCATTTCGCCACGTTGAGCGCCGCCACGCCACCCGCATTGGTGAAGGAGCCACACACATACAGGTTGCTGGTGGCGGCATCCCACACCACAGCGCTGCCTGATCCGCCCAACCCGCTGCCCAGAGCCGTCCAGCGCGTGCCATTCCATTTTGCCACATAATTCGCGTTGGAGCCGTCCGCGCTGGTGAAATCACCCACGGCGTAGAGATGATTATTCACCTTGTCCAAGGCGAGGTCAGACACCCGGCCGTTGATGCCCCCGCCGATATTGGTCCAGCGTGTGCCATTCCACATGGCCATATTGGTGATCGCGATGCCGCCAGCGGTAGTGAAATTTCCCCCCACATAGAGGCGGTTGTTGACCTCGTCCATCGTCAGCGCATACACGGTCCCGTTGATCCCGTTGCTGCTCCATTGACTGCCGTTCGGCAACGAGTCCCACCCTTTGGTCGGATTCCAGACGGCGATACGGTCGGCCTGGATGGCCCCGGCCGTGCTTCCGCCGTAGCCGACGTACAGATTGCTGCGCACCCCGTCCCACGCCAGTTTCTGCGCATAGGTGCTCAGCCCGATGCTGGCCCCGGAGGATAGCGGCGTCCAGTCTGACCCGTTCCACCGGGCCACATAATTCACGTTTGTTCCGTCCACCCACGTGAGACTACCCGCAGCAAACAGCAACCGGCTTGCGCCATCCCACGCCAAAGCGGCCACGCCCCCGTTCATTCCGCTGCTGAGCGGGCGCAACTGAGTGTTGACGCATTTTGCGAGACGGCTGAAAGGCGATTCGAAGCCGCCGCCCACCAGCACATCCGTCCCCATCATAGTCAGAGACTTGAGCCCGTCGAAATAGTCACCTCCGTTGGCTGCGGCCGACTGCCAGACGGAGCCCGTCCACTTCGCGAAGCTCGCCGTTCCAGCTACCCCGCCCGCGAGCGTAAACCTGCCGCCCACATAGAGCTGATTGTCCGTCGTCAACGTCAGCGCATCCACTGAAGGATCGTAATCCCCTGTAATACCGGTGCCAAGCGCCGACCAGGCCGAACCGTTCCATTTGGCGATCATCGCCGTCTTGGCGACCCCGCCCGCATTCGTAAAATTCCCCGCCGCATACAACGTCGTGCCGTCGTGTGCCAGCGCCGAAACGCCATCCCATCGATCCGCAGGTAACCCCGAGGCCAGATTCGTCCATGTCGACCCGTTCCACTTCGCAATATTCCACATGTTGGTGTTGCCCGAACTCGGGCGCCCGTCACTGATCCCTCCCGCATAGAGATTATTGGATTTGTCGAACACCAGCGCGTATGGACAAAAAACAGTCATCGTCCCTACATTCGTCCAGGATGCGCCGTTCCACTTGGCTACGTATTGGGCCGTTACTCCTCCCGCCATGGTGAAATCGCCACCCACATACAAACAGTGATCATTCGTACTCCAGAGCATCGAATAGACCCGACCACCGTAACCGCTCCGAGTTAAGCCAGAGCCCAACGCTGTCCAAGCCGCACCGTCCCACTTGGCGATGCCGCTGACCGCCGTCGTGCCGGCATTCGTAAATTCTCCGCCCGCATAGAGATTCCCAGCTTCGTCATACGTCAGCGTATTGACGGTGTCGCCCAGCAGCCCGGAACCCAACGCCGTCCAGCTTGTGCCGTCCCATTGCGCGATCCGGTTGCACGGCGTACTGCCAACGGATGTGAACCAACCGGCGACAGTCGCCACGCCGCCGCGATAAACCGACGCATAGACAGAGCTGTCCATGCCGCACAGACCGCCGCTGACGTCGAACCATTTGCTACCATCCGGCGGCGGCGGTACAGAACCCTTGAGGTTGACCGTGTAAGGGGTACCCGTTACAAGGGGTTGAAGTGTGAAGACAGACATAACTGTGGTATTGATGACCAGCGCAACAGAGTTAACGCCAATGGCAGACGGACGGTAAACCACCGTGATGGCCACCTTGGAGTTGTTCACAGAAGAAAGTATGCCGCTGACCGTAAAACCCGGCCCATTCGTTGTCCAACTGTTGATGGCGATGGGATCTGTGTTGCCGCTGTTGAGAATGTACAGGGTATTGGTGTAAGCCTTTCCGAGCTCGCATACCCCGAAGTCCGTGCCGTTAGCCTTGCTGGCCATCGCGCCGCTGGCAATGGTCGTAGAGCCGTTCGTGGCATACACCGTGAAGATTGGTCCTGATGGATCCTTCGTTGCCCCCGCCGATTGCGGCAGTAACATGCCAAGGCAGAAAGCCACACCTGCGAAACCAAGCCCTAGGAAGCGGGTATACTGTGCGCGAATCATTTGCGGTTTAAACCTATTTGTCATAATTGAATTACTTTCTCTTTTTTATGTTTAGCATCTCATACGCCTACACATAAACAAATAACACTTTCTGTTACCTTAAAATATAAAATCTTGGAATAAGTACTAATATTTTAAATCCTTTTTTTAAAAAAAACTAGTCAGCAAAATATGAACAGTCTGGTGCATGTGTCTGACAGCCTACTTCACTTTGTCCTACATGTGCGTGCCTATAACGGCAAGTTTTTTGCCCACGAAACACACCCACCTTCGCGAATACGACTTCCACCTTCGCCAAGGCTACGGCGGATAAAACGGCGGGCAGGCGAAAAACACGAAAAATGGTATTCCTCTGTGTCCTCTGTGCCTCTGTGAGAAAAAAGTTATCTCTTCGTTTGTTCCCGTCCGGCAGCCATCGAACGCGCACATGACTGCCTAATGCGGAGCAACTGATCAAGCTTTGTCATAATAGCTACAATCGCGCCAAACGTCTAGGAGTGTCTTTTTGACACAAGAATGCCTGATTTTAGCCCAATAGAATCAGTTGTGACCGAATTCGGACTTGCCCAGGAACAGGCATGGAGTTGATGCTATGGAATGCTTTCCCTACATTTCGGGCGGACAGTCCTACTTCGGGTATGATTCAACAAAGCCGTATCACACTTGAGAGCAGTTAAATTTTTTTGTGTAGTCTCTCACAGCGGCATCAATACTTCTTCCGCCTTCGCGACACCCACGGCGACAGAGTGGCAGTCGGCAGTACCCGTTGGCAGTGAGGCCCTGGAAATAAACGAAGGGGTAACTTTTTAGTATCCGAATATCCAATAGCCAACACGGGATATCCTCCTCCGCGGATACGGCTACGGCGGACAGGTCCAATATCCAAAAAAGCTGCCGCATTCCCGATGGTTATTGATCATTCCGTGTTGATGATTGGATATTCACAGAAGTTGAACGCACGCCCTACCGGAAGAAGATGCCGGCGCGCACGGTGTAGCTGTTGCCGAATTGCAATTCAGCGGAGCGGCCGTCGGCCTGCTGGTCAA
>JBAXOG010000124.1:0-15030 GCA_037133395.1 bacterium
AGTAAGTTAGACCTTTCCGAATACGGAGGGTCTAACTTAGTTTGTCAATTGACGCCTTTTCAATTTTTAGGGCTTCCCATTCATGCACCCGAGTGCTATAGTAATTATTTTAAAAATACGTATGCCGCAGGGTACACGTATCCACAAAAACAGGAGTAACCCTAAAATGCATAAAGCTAGTTCTTACACAGTAGCCGCTATCATGAGCTTCATCGCATGCCAGACAATGGCTGCACAGCCTGCTTCAGACTTTAACGTTAAAGAGCAGTATCGTCCGAAACTCTTTAAGCAGTTCACCGACCTTGTGAATGTGCCCGACGGAATGACCCAGGATAAGGATGGAAATTTTTATGTAGCGTGTCCCAATCTGGTCGACCAGGCTTATCCAGGCATCATCATGAAGTTTGGGAAGAAGAGCAAAAAGTGGGAAATCTTTTTGGCTGCCGCCGTTCATCCAGAGACCAAGAAAGGCTTTCCCATGGGCCTCGAGTTTGGCGAAGACGGTAACCTCTATTATGCGGATAACCAATATTTCTTGGACAAGAACTATAAGTCCCGTTTGATGCGCGTGATCATCGACAAAAATACAGGGGCCCCTGTCAAAATTGAAACTGTTGTTGAAAACGTTAAGCTGACCAATGCTGTTCGTTGTCGCGGGAATGCCGTATACTTCACCGATACGTTCTTCGATCTGAAGGGCACGAACGGAGGAGGAATCTACTGCGTACCTTTTAGTGCCTTCGAAAAGGGGCCCGTCAAGTTGCTCAACAAGGAAGATGCGGGGAAGGATCCCTATTGTATTGGCATCACCACTTGTACACCCAATCATCGGGGTGATATCGCCGCAACAGATGGCATGTGCTTTGATAAGAAGGGGAATATCTACACTGGCAACTTTGGCGATGGTCACTTTTATACATTGAAACGCCAGCCAGACGGTTCTTATTCCAAGCCTCTCTCACTCCTTCAGGATACGAAGCAACTCCCTTGTGTGGACGGCGTAAACTATTATGAGAAGAAGAACTGGGTGATCATCGCGGACTCAGAACGTAATGCTATTGTCTATTGGGATATCGATGCGGGCAAGCTGGGCATGCTCTGGATTAACGATGACTCGGATGGCGCCGATGGTCTCTTGGATCAACCCTGCGAATGCATCGTCTGGAATGACCAGTTGATTGTCTCGAATTTCGATGTGACCTTCCCAGGCCTGAAAAATTCGAAAAATGATCCGGTCCACACCCTGAGCGTCATCAAGCTTCCATAAAAGCGTTGATTCTCTACACGTCAGTAAGGGACGGACCTTTGTGTCCGTCCCTTATGTTATTGAACAGGGCCCCTGTTGAGAACGATTCGTCCATAAGCCATGAACCCCTTTATCCATATTCCGTACTATCCCGACTTTGAAAAAATGACGCCCGAGCTCGCGCGTGAAGCATTTCAACAACTCCTGCCAGAAGCCAAGCGCCTTGTAACTAAACTTGAACAATCGCATGAGCCGACCTGGGAGGGACTCACCCAACCACTCTATGACGCGTGCTATCCGCTTACACATGCCTGGGGACTTCTGTGTCATCTGCTCTCAGTTATCAACAATGACGCCTGGCGTAATGTACAAAAAGAGCTTCAACCCGAAATGGTGGCCTTTTCACTACGTGTCGGACAAAGCCCGCTATTCTATCGTTCGTTCTGCTTACTTCAGGGAGCAGATGCCAAGAAACCTTTTCTGACGCGCGTTCAACGGCGCATCCTCGAAAAAACAATTCAAGGTGCAACCCAAGCAGGTGTCGGATTATCACCTGAAAAACAGGCTCGCTTTAATGCCATACAAACTGAAATCGCACAACTTGCAACAACCTTCAGAAACAATGTCCTGGATGCGACAAAAGCTTTCACCCTCACCTTAACACTACCCCACGAAATAGCAGGCCTCCCAGCCGATCTTCTTGCCGCGACAGTTCACAAGGTTGAAGGTCATCCAGATACATGGATAATCACACTCGAAGCTTCTGTCTATGTCCCCTTCATGATGCACAGCAAAAACTGTGACGCACGAGAAAAACTTTATCGAGCCTTTATGACCCGTGCCTCAGCCGGCGCAATCGACAACACCCCAATACTCGAACGCCTGCTGACCCTGAAACGGGAGCTTGCAAATCTGCTCGATTATCCAACTTATGCCGACTTGAGCCTCTCAACTAAAAGCGCAAAAACCGTTTCTGCTGTTGACGACCTGATTGAAAGACTCTACACCGCCGCTCACCCGCAAGGTATAAAGGAGATGAAAGATCTCCACACTTTCGCCAACACCTTGCCTGCAACTGCAGGTGCCACTCACCCCGTGCCACTCACGTGTCTGGCCCCCTGGGACATTGCATTCTACGCTGAACGCCTGCGCGAAAGTAAATACGATTACAGTGATGAGGAGCTCAGTCAGTATTTTCCCTATCCCAAGGTGTTAGAAGGACTTTTTGCGCTTGCACACCGTCTTTTTGGTATCCGTATTGTCGATGCAACCGGACACGTTTCTGTCTGGCACCCAGACGTGAAATTTTACAACGTGTTGGATGCCGACGGAACCTGCATTGCAGGTATCTATTCAGATCCCTATAGCCGGCCCGAGACAAAAAGTGGCGGTGCTTGGGCGAATGATTTCCGTACACGCCGATTAATGCCTGATGGCACACTCCAACGTCCTCTAGCATTAATGGTCTGTAATCAAAGCAAACCTGTCGGCGAAAAGCCCCCGCTGCTGCGCTTCAGCGAAGTGCGTACGCTTTTCCATGAATTCGGCCATGTATTGCAGCATATCCTCACCACGGTTGACGAGCCAGAAGCATCGGGACTTAATAACATTGAATGGGATGCTGTCGAGATCGCAAGTCAGTTCATGGAAAATTGGAGCTATGACCGGGCCACGCTTACTTCCATGACAAGCCATATGAATACGGGCGCGTCTCTTCCCAACGATCTTTATAAGCGGATGCTGGCTGCACAGCATTTCCGTGCAGCCACAACAATCATGCGCCAAGTGACCTTTGCCGCCACCGACATTAATCTTTATGCGCGTTATCCAAGTACGACGTGGAAGAGCGCACACGAGGTGAATCAAGCTTGTTTAAAAAAGTATTCAACCACACCTACACTGCCTGAAGACCGATTCCTCTGCGCCTTCAACCATATCTTTGGTGGCGGCTACGCAGCCGGCTACTACAGCTACAAATGGTCGGAGGTGATGTCCGCAGACGCTTTTGCAGCCTTTGAAGAGGTTGGCTTAAAAAATAAATCCGAAATCCAGAAAAAGGGCAATCACTTCCGAGATACCTTTCTTGCGCTCGGCGGGGGAACAGACCCGATGGAGGTCTTTCAGCAATTTCGCGGACGCCCGCCAACCATTGATGCATTGCTTCGCCATGCAGGACTGAAACATTAACACTACGTTCACTATTTCTATCGAATATGTCTATTTCTCTAATCCATTTTTTTTCAGTTATTCTTTTTTGCGCGACAGGAGTATTTTTGTTTCTCTTGCTCCTCAACCGGAGTTTGTTGATCCTCGCTGACAGCAAAGCAAAAAATCCTGTTATTCTGCTTGCTGCGCTAACGCTCATCGGAGGTGGTTGCATTGCTGGATTTTATTTGGCTCGACCACCATGGATTTTTATTCCCCTCGGTGTATTTGGACTTCTGGTGCTCGGGGAAATACGCGAACTTTATTTGCGACGCCTTTACCGCGGTTCACCTCCTGTCGATACCCTCCCCCACCGCGTGTCAATTACAGCACCAATTACGACGACCGACCTCATGGTTCACCGTTATGAGGTATCCATGCCCAAGGTAATTAAGCCCTTGAGAATCGTCCATATCACAGATATTCATGCGGACCAACGCTTTCCTTGGGACTATTACAAAAACGCCTTGGACACCGCCGCATCTTTTAAGCCAGATATCGCCGTCTTCACGGGCGATTTCATCAGTCACATAAAAGCGCTACCGTGTCTGAAAGAAATTTTACGCCCGATTGCAACGACTGCCACGTATGCCGTCCTGGGCAACCATGACTACTGGGTCGCCCCCAAAGCAATAGCCGAGAGCCTTCGTGCAAGTGGAATTCACGTGTTGAACGATGAAACGCAGTTGCTCACGATTGACAACCAAACCCTTGCTGTCACGGGATATGACTTCCCCTGGGGCACTCAATCAACAACCATTCCCGTACAATCTGCAGATCAGGTGCATATTGTTTTGACGCATACCCCAGATAACATCTACCGCTTGGCTCATTGCAAAGCTGACCTTGTCTTTGCAGGACACTACCATGCAGGACAAGTACGTCTCCCGCTGAGAGGATCGATCGTTGTCCCCTCCATCTATGGCTGCCGCTTCGATCATGGCCACTTCATCGTCGACAAGACGCACCTCTTTGTTGCCAGCGGCATCGGGGCATCCTATCCCCCTGTACGTATTTACTGTCAGCCCGATATCTTCGTCGTGGATATTCTTCCCTGCAATCAGCCCAGCCCGAAGTAGCAATAAAAATAAATTAAATAATCCTATTGACTCTTCGCATGTTAATTTGGTAATGTAATACCAAATCAAGACGCAAGAGGTATTTATGATTAGCATGTTAGCCATTACAGAAGCAACGAGTATCGCGATTCATCTGTGTGTACGCTTAACGCAGACAGGTACTAAATTTTACTCAACACGTAAGGTTGCTGAAGAATTTGATCTGTCGGTGCACCATCTTGCAAAGGTTGTTCAAAAACTTGTCAAGGCAGGCATTCTTGAAAGTTCCCGGGGGGGGCAGGGAGGTGTAAGGCTCCTCAAGCCGATGGAAGAGCTTTCAGTTTTCGAATTGCACACGGCTGTTGTCGATCTTGAAAAAGGAACCTGTCTTTTAAACCCAAAAATTTGTGCCGGTTGCACATGCGCATTGGGAAAATGGATGGCCGCAGAAAACAAGATGATTCAAGACGTACTGCAACAGACCACCATCAAAGGAATCGCTGATTCTTTGAATAGCGATTCATCCGTTTTGAACGTTGAATAAAAGGAGACTACGATGAAACGCAAAATAATCGAAATTAATCGCGACGCCTGCAATGGGTGTGGCTCATGCATCAACGCCTGTCATGAAGGGGCTTTGCAACTTGTGGATGGAAAAGCCAAGCTTGTGTCCGATGTTTATTGCGATGGCCTTGGCGCATGTCTTCCAGAATGTCCGACAGGCGCCATTAAAATCGTCGAACGTGAAGCCGTCGAGTTTTCGGAAGAAGCGGTTAGCCAGCTGAAAAATGAAAAGGCAAAACAAACGTTAAGTATGCCGGAGAAATTGCCCTGTGGCTGTCCAGGCACAATGACCAAAACCTTGAAACCAGCAGACTCCTCGGAATGTCCATCGGGTGTGACACCCCCACCTCTAGCCGTATCTCAATTGCGTAATTGGCCGACACAGATTAAGTTGGTTCCCGTCACAGCACCCTATTTAAACGGCTCATCCCTTTTAATTGCCGCGGATTGTACGTCCTTTGCGTATCCAGGCTTCCAAGAGAAATACATGCGAGGGAAAGTGACCCTCATTGGATGTCCCAAACTGGATGATATTGATTATACTCAAAAACTAACCCATATTCTGAAAATGAATGATATTCAGAAAGTTACCGTCGTGCGCATGGAAGTGCCCTGCTGCGCAGGCATCGCGCAGGCCGTCAAACAAGCACTTATGAATTCAGGTAAGATGATCCCCTGGAGCGTAGTGACAATTTCAATAGACGGAAAAATTATCGACGAATAACAACAAAAAAACCAAGGAGTAATAGTATGAGCGATATGTTTTGTTTTCAATGCGAACAGACAGCCGGAGGAAAGGGCTGTACCCGTGGAGGGGTGTGTGGCAAGAAGCCAGCAACTGCTGCACTACAGGATGAAGTAACCGCATCACTGATCACCCTCGCACGCGCTTTGGATGGTAAACCCGCCTGTCCGGGTTGTGAAGCGCTTTCTATGGATGCTCTGTTTATGACCGTGACCAACGTGAATTTTGATGACGCTGATCTCACCGTCATGCGCGACCGTATTCGGATCGCCATTATTAAGGCTGGAGGCGCTCCCTCATTTAGCCCTGGCGAGCTGTTCCACGGCGATCAGAATGTTGTTTCCTTGCGCTCCACGCTACTCTTCGGCCTGCGTGGCATGGCTGCATACGCTCACCATGCTCGTGTACTGGGCAAGACCAGCCCCGAAGTCTCAGGATGGTTTCAGAAGGGCCTGAAGGCTCTTGGCGACGATCATACAGTCGATGCGTGGTTGGGATTGATTCTCGAACTGGGACAGACCAACCTGAAATGCATGGCATTGCTCGATGCGGCCAATACGGAAACCTTCGGTACCCCAGCGCCAACACCTGTTCCAACCTCAAAGGAAAAAGGACCTTTCATTATCATCACCGGCCATGACTTACATGACCTCAAGATGTTGCTGGAACAAACTGACGGTAAAGGTGTCAACATCTACACCCATGGCGAAATGTTGCCTGCGCACGCCTATCCGGAACTGAAGAAGCATGCCCAGCTTAAGGGTAACTTCGGCACAGCGTGGCAAAACCAGCAGAAGGAGTTCGACAATCTGCCAGGCGTCGTACTTTACACTACTAACTGCATCATGCCGCCTCGCCCCTCATACGTGGAAAATCTGTACACCACGGCAGAGGTCGGCTGGCCCGGCGTGAAGCATATTGCTGCGGACGCGAAGGGAAAGAAAGACTTCTCTGCCATGATTGCTCATGCAATTCAACTGGGTGGCTTTATAGACACAACTCCGGGCGAACCTCTGTTGACAGGGTTCATGCATAATGCCGTCCTCGGCGTAGCCGATAAGATTGTTGAAGCAGTCAAGTCCGGCGCGATTAAACACTTCTTCCTCGTGGGCGGTTGCGACGGAGCCAAGCTCGGTCGCGACTATTACACGGAATTTGTGGAGAAGGCACCGAAAGACACGATTATCCTCACGTTGGCTTGTGGCAAGTACCGCTTCAATCACCTACAGGCCAAGTTGGGCGACATTGGTGGCATTCCACGCCTTTTAGACATGGGGCAATGTAACGACGCCTACTCGGCCATCCAGGTTGCAGTCGCGCTCGCCTCGGTCTTCAAATGCGGCGTTAATGACTTGCCCTTGACGCTCGTTCTCTCCTGGTATGAGCAAAAGGCTGTCTGCATCTTGCTGACACTGCTTGCCCTCGGGATCAAGAACATCTATATCGGGCCAAGTCTGCCTGCCTTCCTCTCGCCGACCGTGCTGGGCGTGCTTGTCGAAAAGTTTGGACTTACCCCGATCACAACAGCAGATGCTGACTTGAAAACCATTCTCAACAAGTGATAGACTATTCACCTAACCAAAGGAGGCACACGTGAAAAAGTATGTTTGTTCTGTATGTGGATATGTATACGAAGGTGATATCCTGTTTGATCAACTGTCTGATGATTATGCTTGCCCGCTGTGCGGTGTAGGCAAGGATCAATTCGAAGAAGTAACTGAATAATGAAGAAAGGTGACTATGCACAAATTTTTTATCTGTAAGCACTGTGGCAATCTAATTGGTCTCGTTCTGAATAAGGGCGTCCCTTTGATCTGCTGTGGCGAGAAGATGACGGAGTTAGTCCCCAACACCGTTGAAGCCAGCAAGGAGAAACATATCCCTGTTGTGGCTGTCAACGGAAACACCCTTAAGGTGTCCGTCGGTTCTATCCCGCATCCGATGGAGGCGGCCCATTTCATTGGTTTCATCTATCTGGAAACCAAGAATGGTGGACAGCGGAAGAGTCTGGAACCCGGAAATGCGCCTGAAGCAACATTCGCGCTCATCAATGACGAGGCTGTTGCCGTATATGCATACTGCAATCTTCACGGCCTGTGGAAGACGCAGCTGTAGGGTTTTAACCCCATCATTCATCAAAGTTCTTTGATGAATGATGGGGTTACTTTTTTATATGACATCTTATAAACTAGTCATGCCGGAACAGACCAACCATTATGGTTTTTTGTTCGGCGGAAATCTACTCAAATGGGTGGATGAAACTGCGTGGATGGCCGTCAGCATGGACTATCCGACGTTTCGCTTTTTGACTATCGGCATGAACGCTGTTGAATTCCGGAAGGGCGCTCAGTGCGGTGCGATCCTTCGCTTCGATGTTGAAATGTCACGCCTCGGTCGAACCTCCATTACCTATCATGTCTCTGTTTATAAACGAGAGCTGGGAACCGAGGTAGACGAGGAGATGTTTAAGACTGAAATAACTTTCGTGCGTGTAAATGACGCCGGCGAAAAGATTGAGATTACATCAAATCCGGAAGAACAGGACCGAAAGGGTTACTAGCGTCAAGGCCTCTGACAGTTCGGAGAGCGCACCGAGTGTGTCACCGGTGAAACCATTGATCTTACTCTGGCAGAGCCCCATGAAAGACACGTTACAGACTAATACAGCCCCCACCGCAACAAGCCCGCGCCATTGAAGCAAAAACCATGCGGCCAGGAGAAGGACTGATAGTGCCCACAGCACTTCCCAAAACGATCGTCCCCTCTTAAACAGAATACCCATTCCATCCGTCCGCGCCGAGGGGAGCATGGCCAACATGAGCACCATGGAACAGCGCCCCGCCACAGGTGCAAGGAAAAGTGCTTTTACCCACATGGACGCAGGCATGGAGGCTAATCCCGCAACTTTTAACGCCAACACACTCACCAGAGTCAGACTTCCATACGTACCAATATGCGTATCGCGCATAATCTCCAGAATACGCTCTGTTTTCCGATGACTAAAGAATCCATCTCCTGTATCAGCAAGGCCATCCACATGCAAACCGCCATGGACAATCGCCAGCAAGATGACATACACCACAACGGCAACAACCGGTGGCAACAGACCTGATGTAAGATAGGCGCTGCCCCCTACCACACCGCCTATGAACAAGCCAATCAAAGGAAAGAGCGGCACGCTCCGTGGCAAATCATCTTCTGTTTGACGGCAAAATGCCGGCAAGGGTAAAATAGTTAAAAATCCGATCGCAGCCCATAGTCTTCCAAGCATAGTTAATTCCTCAATGAACAGGCGAGGACGCCTATTCGCCCAGCTTATCTTCCCCATGCACTAAATCGCAGATGTACTCTTGGCCACCATCGCCTCTTCAAAGGTCTTAACCTTTGTCAGCACGGCAACAGAGGCATCAATCAGATTCATGGCAAGAGCCGCACCTGTTCCTTCCCCGAGACGTAAATTCAAATCCAGCAAGGGTTCTTTACCGAGCCGTTCCAGCGCAATGATATGACCACATTCCACACTCTGATGTGCAGCAAAAATATATTCTATTGAGGTCGGACACAGTGTCTGCGCAATCAACGCGCCTGCGGTTGTAATAAGTCCGTCGATGATCACAGGTTTATGTAAGGAGGCTGCGCCAAGAATGACACCCGCAATGCCACCGATTTCAAAGCCCCCTAATTTTGCAAGCACATCCAGTCCATCTACCGGATCCACATGATTCACTTTTAGAGCTTGTTCTATCACGCCAATCTTATGACGCAGCTCAGCGTCATTCAACCCTGTCCCAGTTCCAGTTACAAGCGAAACCGCTTTTCCTGTAAGCGCAGCAATCATTGCTGAACTCGGCGTTGTATTACCAATGCCCATTTCCCCGACACCCAAAACAGCATATCCCTTTTCTAAAATGAGCTGCCGTGCAATCTGAATACCATTCTCAATGGATTGAAGTGCCTGTTCCCGTGACATGGCAGGTCCCTTGGCAATATTCCCTGTCCCCTTTGCAACAGGCATCGAGATGATCGCCCCAGACTGAGCCATCCCGTCAAGCCCTTGGATAACGCCCATGTCCACGACAACGACATCTGTCCCCGATTGAGCTGCTAAGGCATTGATACCTGCACCCTGGCTCACAATATTAGCAACCATTTGCCAGGTCACATCCTGAGGGTACTTGCTCACGCCCTCCGCAACAACTCCATGGTCTCCAGCCATTACCACAATCGCCTTCTTTTGAAGGTCAGGCGTGATCGTCCCTGTTTGCCCCGCAAGATCAATCGCCATATCCATCAACCGGCCCAACGCCCAATGCGGCATCGTCAGTTGATCTAGACGCGCCCTTGCATTTGCGCGGGCCGTAACGTCCTGAGGTTGAATTGCCTGAATCGTTTCACGTAACAAACTCATTTTGTCCTTTCGGATGAATCGAGGGAATCGATCGAATCGAGAGAATCGATTAAATCGTTCATAGACCTCCTATTCATCCCTTAATTTTCAGTGGTATCCCACTCACTACACAATAAACTTCATCAGCCGCCGCAGCCATCACTTGATTGCAACGCCCTGCCAAATCCCTAAATCGACGTGAGAGCGCATCTGCTGGCACAATACCCAGCCCGACTTCGTTGGTTACAAAGATCACAGTTCCAGAATGCTGACGCGCAGCTTCAACAACCGCTTGGGCCAATTGCGCCATATCGTCTTCGCCGAACACAGTTCCTTTTTGCTCGGCCTGATATAAAAGATTATTCACCCAAAGGGTTAGACAATCGCACAATACCGTATCAAAGCCCGCATGCGCTCCGAATGCGTACGCAAGATCCAGTGTCTCTTCACAGGTAGTCCAGTTTCTCTGCGCACGCTCCTGGCGATGCCGCGCGATGCGCTCTTCCATCTCTCTGTCCAGTGAAGGTGCTGTCGCAATATACAAACGCTTCAGTCCAGCCGCTTCAGCCATCTGCTGAGCAAAGCAACTCTTGCCACTCCGGCATCCTCCTGTCACTAAGATAATTTTACCCATGAACATTCAATCCTTTCAAAACCGCAAAACCATCCTGGAGTTTTAGCGTCGTGATGGAACCTAAATCAATTTGGAACATTCGATGTTGTTCTGGCGAAAGCCCCAAAAAATGACAGAGCAAATAGCGGACGACACCACCATGCGTCACAACCGCAAGACGCTGTCCAGGCGCAGCTACCAATGCATCGCCAACTCGACAGACACGTTTCCAGAACGTGTCTAAACACTCGCCACCCGGAAAACAGAAATCCATACGATTCGATGCCCACTGGGTCACCAACTCAGGGGCTTGTGCTTGTATCTCCTCGAAGGACATTCCTTCCCATGCACCAAAATCAATCTCCTGTAAATCGGTATCGACAACAATCTGAAACTTCGTTTTGTCCACAAACGTCTGGATAGTTTCACACGCACGCAAGGCAGGGCTCACATAGACTGAATCCAACCGCCCGTCAAGCAAACAGCTCGCGATCCAATCCGCCTGTTGGTATCCACGCAAAGTCAGCGGCGTATCCGTTCTTCCGATATACCGCTCCCCTGCATGAAGCGACTCCCCATGCCGAATAAAAATCAGCTCCTTCATCGTACATCCTTAAATAGCAAAAAATCCCCTACTCCAACGTGGGCCAGACGACCTTGCCCTCTTTCTGCTCCAGAAGATTTTCGTAGGAGCCATAGAAATCACTGTTACAGTCCATCCAGAGGGTCAGGCGGTGCAAATCATCTTTGCTGAGTTTCAGGCCGTGATGACCCTTGGCCAGCATCTGATATAATTTGCTCGCGCGGGCCCCTACCTGTCCTGGCTTGCTGTCGGACACATTATCAAACACCGCGTTATTCCAATAGAAGGCAAACCCCTTAAGCGAGCTGTAAGAGGCAAAAAAATCGTTGCCTTTCATCTTATTACCGGGCGTCAGGTCGGGTGCCTTCTTTCCCTCAGTCGCACTCTTCGTGTGGCACGCCACACAGTTTTTATCCAGCACCGGCTGGACGAGGAGCGGATAGCTGAAGGGTCGTGAACCCTCAAGGTCGGGCGTGAGTGCCGAAGGCTTACGCTTGAGCGCCTTAGGCTGGCTCTTGCTCATGCCATAGCCAGTCGTAGGCGAGTTGTGACAGCCCAGACAAGTCAAAGTCTCCCCAGGATGCACATACGTGGCACTACGCATGGACTGCACAGCCATGCCGTCGGCGTCCAGTGCCTGGAAATAGACAGGCCGGTTGACTGGCATCGTAAAGAACGCGCTACCGTCATCCTCGACTGGCACAGTACCTAAAACCATCCGGGCACTCTTCTGATCACCGAAGCCGATCCGTGGGTTGTTAGCGAAGGGCGTTGTTTTAGGTAGCAATTGAATGATTCGCAGCGCCACGATTTTAGGTAGGTTGGTCATGGGGTAGATGCTGTCGTAAACATTGATCAGCCCCACCGTGCCGAAGTCGGGGATGGTCTTGGGGTCCGGTGGCACGAATGTCGCACCGGGCTTAAGTGGCTTGCCCACGGCTGTCAGGTGCGGGATCAAGGGGGGAACCGCGCGCGTCTTGATCGGAATTGGATCAAGGCAAGAGATGGATGCATCGCGATAGAGTAACTCCTTGTTGCCGAAGGCGTCCACGAGATAGATGCCGTAATTGTTATTCGTACCAGCATTGGAGCGACTGTCCTTGTCATAAACGCAAAGGAAGAAGTGTTCGCTCAGCGGAAAGGGTGCAGCATAGTTAGCGGGGGGGCCGTGGGTACCGATCTCGGCCTCGGGGAACAGTTGATCGGGTGTCAGTCGCTTAACCGGCGCCATGGCGTTGTCATCTGGCACGCGCGGGTCAACCAGAATGATCGAACCGTACGCCTGTCCGTGATGGCAGGCGGCCGTGCCCATATATTTCTGCGAACCGGGAATCTCCCGCATGGAGATCTCGAAATGCGGACGCGCTCTCTGGTTCGAGGAGAAGTTGCCATGCACAGCCCGCGGGTCGCGCCCGTCTGGACTAGTGATCCAGGCGTGGTGCGCCTGGTTAAATCCGCGATCGACGTAATCCCAACGGGTGTAAATGATCATACCGTTGTTGTTCACGCTCGGCTGCCACTCGTTGGTCTCGTGCGGGCTCAGCGCCACGATGTCACTGCCATCCGCGTTCATGGAATGAAGCGTGAAGCTCGGGACAGGCCGTCCGTGGCAGCGGCCAAAGCCACCTCGACGTTCCGAGACAAAGATGATCCTACCGCTCGGCAGGTAACAGGGATCGAAGTCGTTCCAGACGCCGTCGGTCAACTGGGTCAGCCCTGTGCCGTCCAGTTTCACGCGGAAAATCTTGTAAGTGTTGTTAGTATAATGCTGGTTTTGGTAACGTCTCTGATCATCGGGTATCTCCGTGCAGGCGAAGAGGACTTCCTTTGCATCAAAGCTCAGTTCAGGCGCCAGATAACCGTCCTTTTCCGTCAGGACCCGCCCCTTATATTGCCCATTCTCGCAGACCGATTTTTCAAGGACATTACGAATGGACGGCGCGTCGGAAAAAGGTTTTTCAAGAACAAACAGCCCACCACCGCGGATCGCGTTGAAGCCGAAGTACTGATCACACATGTGGTTACCACTCTTTTCATCGTTTGGGCAGAAGTGGCGATTGATGAAGAGAATCTTATCAAAGTCCAGCAGCGGGTTGGCAAAGGTCACCTTGCGGCGCAACTTGCAGGCCTCAGCCAGCAACGCCTCGCGTTCCGTGTTCCCTACTTCAAGCATACTAGCTCTGGTTTTCAGTGCGACTAAGGCTGTCTCCTCTTTCTTGAGGTCAGGACAACGAGCCAATGTCTTGAGATGTACGATCAGCGCGCCGGTACGCCGGAGCACAGCATCCGCTTCATCCTTATCAGCAGGGTCAGGCAGGGAGTTCGTATCAAAAACTTGATCCGCCGAAGGCCATTTATGGATATAGGGAATTATCGACCGAACATCCTTCTTCGTGTCAGGAGCCTTTTTACCTGCGTATTCAATGCTTTTGCCCGCCGCCCACGCTGTTGTCGCAGCCATCATAACTGCAACCACACATATCCCAAAAAATCTCTGCATCATAGATTCCCCCGTTATTATATCGTCCTGTTACGTTAAGAATGTTACTAGATCTGGCGTCAAACTGCAATTGTACTTTTTTTGAACCTTAATTGTATTTTTAGTGTCCCTCCGACTTTCTCCCTCGGGTGTTGATTTATCAAAGTTGAATCGTACCCTTGGCCATATAGACGCCCAATTAACGATTGCCAACCCGATATGAGCATGGTATGTTATCCACAATCAATTGAATGGACGACAAATACCTATTATGAAGTTAATTGTTCTCAACCATCAACGAACCTACTCCGTGAATTCAAAGGCTCTGACGACGCTTGCGAAGAAGATGGCGATGATCGCGCAAAAGCGAACGCCTGATGACGTGTGGCAAGAGGTGACGATTCATCTGTTGACCGACGAAAGCATTGCTCCCATCAATCAGGCACTCATGAATCATGAAGGCGCAACCGACGTCATCACACAACGTTATGATGCCTGCCCCGGTGAACCCGACGGATTAATCGGCGAACTTTTCATCAATGTTCAACGTGCGTGTACGATTCCCCGTGCAAAAGGATGGACACAGCAACAGGAACTCGCGCTTTATCTTGCGCATGGGTTCGACCACTTGACCGGCGCGGACGATGCCACAGTTCAGGAACGTGCCGTCATGCGCCGACGTGAGCGGCGCTGGCTGGTGCTTACGCAGGATTGTATTTACGGGCTGTTGCGCGGCCAAACTTCCAGAACTTAATAAAGTCGGCCTTAAACTTCTTCATATCGATACCCTCAAAGGCTTTTTTTGTCGCCGTTTCTGAATTCCCCGTTTGCATGAGAGTCGCTTGATAGATTTCCATCACTTTCGCATAAGGTGTTAACTTCGTAGCAGGTACTCCTTTACGGAAAAAATAGACAAGCGAACAGGCTGTCGCATAATTCGCCCATAGCTCATCGTGTGTTCCGCTGTAGAATGCTTCGCGGGAACTGTTTAGAATTTTTTCGAGATTCAATGATACACTTTCCAAATTTTCAACCACATACTTGATACGGGCTGTTTCTGGAATATCGACACCCTTTCCAGTCCGTAATGGCGTGGCCTCTTCGAAAAAGCTCGCATGTCCCTCGTTGAACCACATGGCATGCTCTTTCA
>JBAXOG010000125.1:0-14944 GCA_037133395.1 bacterium
GTTTTGGCGTTTACCCATGACGAAACCGCGACCCCCCAGAAACTGACCCATTACTCATTCCAGTTCTTTCCACTTGAAACCCGTAGATGCCTTGTGTAAACTGCAACTCACTTGATTGCATAGTCCGTCTTTCTAATATGGTAGTTAAAAAAACGTATTTTATGCGATCCTAGCCTGAAAAGTAAGCATCTAAGCGGTTTCTTGGGTGCTTCTTTTCAGGAAGTTTTTTCGACAAACCGTGAAGAGCCTTTTTTAGTGTATTTAGTGTATTTCGCGGAAACAAGGAGTAATGACTATGGCCATTGACCTCAAGGCAGCATACAAGACAATCATGGATGACCATTTCACGCCGGAGATGGAAATTTCGTTTATCGATGGTAGCAAACGGCAGACCCTGAAATTTGAAAAGGTGTCGTGGGTTATCGACGGCGAGAACAAGGGGTTGCGCTATGGCGAAAATCCGGGCCAGGAAGCAGCCATGTACAAGCTGATCAATGGCAATCTCGTGCTGGGCGATGTGTCGGCACTCGCGCCTGGACATTATCTCGCCTCCGACCCCGAGTTGCTCCAGTCCGGCAAGCATCCCGGCAAGACCAATCTCACGGATGCTGACAACGCGCTCAACATCCTGCGCTATCTCGACGACACGCCCTGCGCTATCATCGTGAAGCATAATAATCCCTGTGGTGTGGCCAAGGCTTCAACCTTGGCTGAAGCCTATTTTCGCGCTAACAAGGCAGACCGCCTGGCCGCCTTTGGCGGATGTATTGCGCTGAACCGCGAAGTGGATCTTGAGACGGCTAAGCTCATCGCGGATGCGTATGCCGAGGTCGTGGTCGCTCCTGAATTTGCACCTGGCGTGATGGAGATTTTCAACACGAAGAAAAATCTGCGCGTGATGCGCATCAACAATATGGCTAAGTTGACGAGCTTTGTGGCTCAGCGTGTGGTTGACTTTAAATCGCTCATCGATGGCGGCCTCGTGGCTCAGTGGTCTTTCGTTCCTGAAGCGCGCAAGGCGTCGCAGCTCATGCTGGCGGAGTGTACGACCAAGGATGGCGTGGTGCACAAAACCAAGCGCGTACCGACCGCTCAGGAATACGACGATCTCATTTTCGGTTGGCTTGTGGAAGCCGGAGTGACCAGTAACTCTGTGCTCTACATCAAGGACGGCGCAACCGTTGGTATTGGTACTGGCGAGCAGGATCGCGTGGGCGTGGCGGAAATCGCGCGCGATAAGGCCTATCGCAAGTTAGCGGATTGGATTGCTTGGGAAAAATACACGACACCCTACAATGAACTGGTGATGAAGTTTGGTGATGAAGGTATGAAACGCATGGCTGACATCGACGAAGAGGTCAAGGCCAAGCGTGGCGGATTGCTGGGATGCAGCATGGTCTCGGATGCCTTCTTCCCCTTCCGAGACGGTGCGGAAGTCGGTATCCGCGAAGGCATCACTGCGATTGTCCAGCCCGGCGGCGCGATGCGCGATTGGGATGTGATCGACTGCTGCAACGATGCCAACGTCGCCATGGTCTTCACCGGCCAACGCAGCTTCAGGCATTAGTCGGGATCGAAGAATTGCCTTATTTCCTTATTGCGTTATTGCCTTATTATCCTTCCGCTTTTGACATGCGCCTGAAGATAGCGAGACCAAGTGCACGAACAGCTACTCAGTCAATCCGTCACTCGGTCACTCCGTCCTGTTCAGTCTCTGCTACAATGGCGAGGCTTCGCTGCCACTTGCACAACATAAAGCTCACAATAATCATCATTAGATTGAATATCAGACCTATTTTTTTATTGCTATTTTTGAAACACATCGCTAATATTCATTTTAATGAATTTAAGAGAGATAGGTTTATTGCTGAGAGATCGCCGGAAAGAGTTGGCGTTGGATCAGCGCAATCTTGCGCGTTTGAGTGCTGTTTCGGTGCATAGCGTGAGCGACATAGAGGCTGGCAAGGGGAATCCAACGCTTGAGCGCCTATCAAGGATTGCCGAGGTGCTCGGACTGGAAGTCAATGTGAAGGTGAAGACATGAGTGGACGGCGTGGAAAGGTCTATTACCGTGAGCATCTGGCGGGGAGTCTGGAGGAGACCGTCAGCGGTTATCGCTTTACCTACGATCCTGCTTATATTGCAGATTCTGGAAAGCCGGATATCAGCCTGACTTTGCCGAAACAGCAAGAGTCCTTTGAAACTCCCGTATTATTTCCCTTCTTTTATGGACTTCTCGCTGAGGGTGTTCAGAAGGACACCCAATGCCGCTTCCTCAAAATCGATGAAGCGGATGACTTTGGACGTCTACTTCGGACCGC
Source organism: bacterium (assembly GCA_037133395.1). GTDB lineage: Bacteria > Verrucomicrobiota > Kiritimatiellia > RFP12 > UBA1067 > CAIZQW01. Next base: position 2,322 of record JBAXOG010000125.1, read on the forward strand.
CAGTCAGGATACCATCGGGGCTGTGACGGTTCACGAAGAGGTGGCTGGATGATCGTATTATCCAAAACTGAGCAACGAGCCTTGGCTGGAGGGAACCGCACCTTTCCAAGCCAACTGACATTCTCGCGCAAAGACGTGGTGACGTTCCGACAGGATGCCGTCACACGTATGTCTATTTCAGGGGTGCAGGATAAGATATCGCTCAAACTTGTCCGAGGAAATTTGCTTCCCACGGATCACGACGGGGAATACATTTTGAAGCCCATTCCTTCAGCAGTCATCCCCTTTTATGCTTCAGACGTGCCAGCGAATGAACACCTTACCATGCAGATCGCGCAGCGCGTATTCGGAATCGCAACGCCGCCGAATGCCTGCCTCCCCTTGAGTGACGGGGAACTTGCGTATATCGTGAAGCGGTTCGATCGACGGGACGGACAGAAGCTACGACAAGAAGATTTTTGCCAATTGTCCAGCCGCACCGAGGCTACCCGAGGACGCAACTATAAATATGACGGCAGCTACGAAGAGGCTGGACGCATTCTCAAGCAGTACTGCAAGGCCTATCGCGCAGAAATCGAGAAGCTGTTTGAACGAATCGTTTTTTGCTATGCGTTTTCAAACGGGGATGCGCATTTCAAAAACTTTTCACTGATTGAGACTGGCTGGGGTGATTTCGTGCTCACGCCTGCGTATGATTTGCTGGCAACAGCCTTGCATTTTCCACAGGAATCTGCCCTGGCGCTCGATCTGTTTGACGACTTCGAATCCGAGGCGTATAGTACGTTGGGTTTTTATTCAGCCGCTGATTTTTTTGAGTTGGCGCGTCGGTTCGGGATCGAAGCCGCACATGCCAAAGTCCTTCTCGTCCGTTTTTCGGAACGAAAGGAGAAGGTTGTGGTCATGATTCGCGCTTCCTTGCTTTCTGAAGCGGCAAAAAGTGAGTATGAACAGCGCTTTTTGGAACGGCTAAAAGCAATCAACAATGGGTTACACGTAGCAAGCTGAAATCTCGAACAGGGATATCATCACAAAGGAACACAAGATGAATAAAATTCAGGATCTTCAAGCAAGCGGCGCACTTTTTATTACGCCGGATGTGCGTCTTGAGCGCATTGCGCCGGATGTGGTCTTTCATCCGGGTTGCCGGTTATCAGGTGCGGATCTTTCGATTGGCCCTGGTTGCGTGATTGGAGCGGAGGCGCCGGCCACCATCAACAATTGTCAATTGGGTGCGCGCGTTCATCTGGCTGGCGGTTTCTTTGAGGGCGCGACCTTTTTGGACGATTTCAAGGCTGGAAGTTGTGCGCATGTGCGTCCAGGATGCTTGCTCGAAGAGGGCTCCTCCATTGCTCATAGCGTGGGCATCAAGCAGACGATCTTTCTGCCGTGGGTCACCTCCGGAAGCCTGATTAATTTCTGTGATGCGCTGATGGCGGGCGGTACCAGCCGCAAGAACCATTCCGAGATTGGCTCCTCTTACATTCACTTTAACTTTACGCCGCATCAGGACAAGGCAACTGCTTCGCTGATTGGCGATGTGCCGAATGGCGTGTTGCTGAATCAGGACTCTATCTTTTTGGGGGGTCAGGGTGGCATGGTGGGTCCGTGCAAGATCGCTTATGGAACAATCATTCCGGCTGGCCAGATCTGGCGTGGCGATGTGGACGTGTCGGGGCAGCTCGTGGCGTGCGCAGGCTTTAAGCGTAACATCGAGACGAAGTATGATCCGCACAAATTTTCCAATGTCACGCGCATTATGCGCAACAACCTCACCTACATCGGCAACATCCTGGCACTCGATGCCTGGTACCGCGTGGTGCGCACTGCATATATGAGCGCAGACCCGTTCCAGAGCGCGTGCTTTAGAGGTGCGCGTACACGCCTTGCAGAGATCTTGAAGGAACGGTTCATGCGTCTTGATGAATTGATGGTGAAGGTTGAAAAATCTTTTGAAAGCGATGCTGCGCCGAAGGACGACAATCGCAAAGTGGTTGAGCAATGGGCAACGGCAAAAGATGCGCTCAAGCAGATGATTGAGGCGCGCGAAACAGTCGTGGTCCCCAGTGAAGTCGCGGCGATTGTCAAAGGCTTTCCAGCGAAAGAGTATCTCAAAGAGATTCAGTCACTCTCCCCTGTAGACACCTACATCCTCACGATGTGGCTCACCTATCACGTTGCTTTGGCTGAAAAGCTCATCCCCTCCGAAAGCGCCGCGTGTTGCGGATGATCAATCAAAATGACAAGTAACACGAAACTACTCGATCCCTTCATGGCACATCTCGGCTTGCAGGCTGAAATCAGTGCGCCTGGACAAGCGCGGGTGTGGGGCACGCTTCAGCCCGAACATCTCAACAGCTTCGGTTCCGCGCATGGCGGGTATCTCTACACGTTGGCGGATGCGGCCTTTGCGCTGGCCGCCAATGCACACGGTCCGCTGGCCGTGGCGCTCTCTACGCACATGGAATATATGAAGACTGTCAAGGCCGGCGAGGTCGTGGAGGCCAAGGCGCGAGAGATCAATCTTGGCGGACGTACGGGCCTCTATCATGTGGATGTCTGTTGCGGCGAGACCCTGCTGGCGCAGTTCACCGGCACCGCCTACCGCAAACCGGAGCAAAAATCATGGCTGGCAGATATTAAGTAAAAACAGAACTTTACAAATAGTGAAACTAAATGTAAAGTATGGTTATGAAAAAAAGAGCTTTTTGGGTTGACCGAATTGAGGCGGCGTGGAAGGAAGCCCCATTAGTATGGCTTTGCGGTGTCAGGCGAAGCGGAAAGACGGTGTTGGCGAAAAGCTTGGGCATGGATCGCATCCGCTACCTGAATTGCGATTTGCCGGATGTCGCGGAGCGCTTGCACGACCCCATGTTATTCTATCGCTCGATCAAACAGGAGATCGTCGTCTTTGACGAGGTCCACCAGTTGTCTGACCCCTCGCGCATCCTGAAAATTGGAACGGATGAATTTCCGCATTTAAAGTTGCTGGCAACAGGCTCGTCCACGTTGGCCGCAGGGAAAAAATTTCGGGACACCTTGACAGGGCGTAAACGGGATGTCCGGCTGACGCCTGTTATGCTGGACGAACTGCCGACCTTTGATGTCGACCTTCTGACACGCTTCCATCAGGGTGGACTCCCGCCGGCGCTCTTGTCGAAGGAATGGCCTGTTTCATTTTATAGGGAGTGGATGGACTCCTTCTATGCCCGTGACATCCAATATCTCTTTGAGATCCGAGATGTTGCTCGGCTGAACGCGTTGCTCCAATATCTGTTACGCATGAGCGGCGGGCAGCTTGACAACACAAAGACAGCGGCAGCGATCGGGATGTCGCGCCCCACGCTCGACAATCACTTGCGTGCGCTGGAGATGACGCATGCGCTGACCTTAATCCGACCCTATTCCGGGGGACACCAGGATGAGATTATTAAGCAGCCCAAGGTCTATGGAATGGATACGGGATTTGTCTGCTTCGCTCGCGGGTGGGATTCGTTACGTCCGGATGACCTTGGCATTCTCTGGGAACATCTTGTATTGGAGTGGTTGCAGGCGCATCGACCGGAAGCACGTATCCAGTATTGGCGCGACAAAAAGGGGTCGGAGATTGATTTTGTGATACCGGCATCGCGAGACGCTGTGGATGTCATGGAATGCAAGATGACCCCCGCGTCGTTTGATCCCTCCGCACTGGCGACCTTCCGGAAACGTTATCCCCGCGGGCGTAACTGGGTTTTGTCGCCAGGGGTTGACGAACCGTATGAAAGGGAATATAGGGGTTTGCTTGTTAGCGTCGCAAAGATACCGGTCAGTTCGACACAGGTTAAACACGAATAAACAGAACAACAACCCAGCGGACATGACAAGCGAGCTAACAAAGGGCGATCGGTTTTTCTTGGGCGCCATTGCCACAGGGGCGATCGCCGTCGGGGCTGCGATACTCTATCATTTCTTAAGTAACTGCACGCTTGAAACTTTTCTGCGTGATGATGTCCGGATCGTCTACACGGCTTTCGGTTTTTCGTTATGCTTTATTGGCCTCTTCTTTCTGTTGAACACCCTTCATAAGCAATGGACGCTTGTGCTGTCCATGCTCCGCACAGGGTTCTTCCTCTGCTTCGGTTTGTCGTTTCTGTTGATCCCCTTATTACGGCCTGATGGAATCACTGGCCGTGTTGGCGTATCTCTCAATGAAGTGTCGGTGATTCAACATGTTCAAAAAGGTTCATGGATTGGCGTCATAGCTTATTTGTCGATAGGGGTCATGATGGTCATTGTCGGGATTCTCCTGTTCGTCAAAGATGTGCGCCGTCCGAAAAGAGGATAACTATGAAATACTTGAAGCTGCTCTTGTCTGTCGCACTTGTTTTCGTTTCATCCTATCGCTTAGCGCTGGGTGCAGAGGTTGCTCAACATAACTTTGATAAGTGGGAGAAGAATATTGCTGCATACGAAAAGGCGGATGCGGTGAACCCTCCGCCCAAAGGCGCAATCCTCTTTATTGGTTCATCTACCGTTCTCTTATGGAAGACGCTTGCGCAGGATTTTTCGCAACACACCGTCATCAACCGCGGCTTTGGAGGCTCACAGATTGTTGATGCCACGCATTTCGCGCCACGGATTATTTTCCCGTATGCCCCTAAGGCTATTTATCTCAGGTCAGGCGGTAACGACCTCTGGGCGGGAAAATCGGCTAAAGAGGTTTTTGGGGACTTCACGAACTTTGTCGCCACGGTCCATGCGAAGCTTCCAGAGTCTGACATTATTTATATTTCGCTCTGTCCCTGCAACTCACGTTGGAAACAGGCTGAGCTGACGAAAACGTTGAACGGATTCGTTTACGACTTTATTAAAGGGAAAGACCATCTCCGTTACATTGAGATATACGATATGGCTCAGGGCGCTGACGGCAAGCCGCGCTCCGAGCTATTTCTCAAGGACCAGCTCCACTTCAATGCCGATGGCTACAAGCTGTTAGCCGACCGCGTACGCCCTGATCTCGAACGGTACAGTAAGGCCAAGTAGGGTTACCTATTTCTTTTCAATGGGGGTTACGGTCAGGTTGCGCCAGAGGGCCTTGGTTTCGTAGGTGGCGAGGCCGAAGGGTTTTGTTTTGTCGATGTCGCTGCCGGCGCGCAGGGTGAAGACGGTGCTGGTTTCAAACTTGACCTTCGCTGTATAAAGTGTGTCGTTCAAAAACACCTCAAGAAGTCCAGGTGTCACGCGTACCCGCAAGGTGTACCAAACATCGTTTTTAAGCGCAACGCCTTCGGAGTATTGATTTTCAGAGGCATCTAGGAAGTTGACTGAAGAGATGCCACAGAGGTTGCCACCCCAGCCGCCAATGACAATCGTGCAGGCATTGGATTCAACAGGGATGGTCATGGCGACAAAAAAGTCCGAGCCCTCCTTGCGCATCGCCTCCATCTTGACCTCATACGACATGGTCGGAAAACTGTTGGTGTAGGCGAGGCCCGTGAGAGGCTTGCCGAGTCCGCAAGAGACTACGCCATTCGAGAGTGCTTCGACCTTGCCGTTTCCCCAAATATCCGCAGCCTTCCAGCCCGACAGATCCTTGCCGTTAAACAGGGCGCGGGGCTCCGCATGCAACGAGAGTACGCTCAAAAAAACAAGTGTGAAAGAGAGTGTCTTCATGTGTATTAACATAGCAACAAACGCAGGCTTAGTGCAAGGTTTTAGATTGCGCAGGACAAGGGAGGTTTTGTATGATGGCGCACATGAGTGACACCCTAAAGAACAAAGCTCTTCGGGCATTGGTGATTTTTTCCGGAGGACAGGACAGCACAACCTGTCTGGCCTTGGCTCAGCGCGAACATGGCAAAGAAAATGTGGACTGTATCACCTTTCACTATGGCCAGCGCCATGCGCTGGAGGTCGAGGTTGCTCAAAAGATCGCGAAGGATTTAGGTGTGAAGAACCACCGTGTCGTGAACATCGACGGCTATGCGCAGTTGACGTCAAGCGCGTTGCTGAATCCCAGCCTCGCAATCTCCCCGTTGGTCAATACTGTCAATCCGGGCACTGGGGTCAACAACACGGTGCTTCCGAATACGGTTGTTGACGGACGTAACATGATGTTTCTCTTGATGGCGGCGATTGTCGCGAAGCAAGGCAATATTCACGACCTCTATACGGGCGTGTGCGAGACGGACTCAAGCGGCTATCCAGATTGTCGCGATGAATTTATCAAGTCGTGCAATACCACGCTCAACCTCGCGATGGAGTACACCTTCCGTATCCATACGCCGCTCATGTGGCTCAATAAAGCCCAGACCTGGGCGCTTGCGGAGGAGCTGGGCATCTTGGAGTATGTCGAGCACAATACGCTCACCTGCTACAACGGCATCGTCGGCACCGGCTGCGGCACTTGCCCCGCGTGCATCTTGCGCGCCCGGGGGCTGGAGAAGTATCGGGGGAAGGGGTAGGCGATCGCCTACCCGTACTGCTAGTTCTCGTTCGAGTGGAGGCCGCCGGAGCCGGCACCGAATTCGACGTTGGCACGTTTGGAATCGGTCGGCAGTGCACGTGAGCAGCTCCAGATGCAGGCGCCGCAGTGGATGCACTTTTCGCGGTCGAAGTCAGGCGTGTTGCCCTCTTCGCCGGGCATGAGCGCCTGTGCGGAACAAATCTCAATGCAGGTGCGTTCGGTACAGGTGGCGCAGAGTTTCGGATCTGCAAAGGTCACATGGTCTGCAAAGCCGCCCATGGCCTGCACCTTGCCGCCCTTGAAGAGGACGTCCTGATGCGACATGAGAAGCGTGCCGTCAAAGGGAATGGCTGGCCAGCCTGCCAGATCCATGAGCGCATCGTGCAACGGCTGCTTGGACTTCGCGCACTCTTCGGTGACGTGCTTGAGCTGTTCATTCGAGATACGCGGACCGCAGACGCTGGACATCGGCTTGATGATCTTCGAGGGTGGCAGGGATTCGCCCATGGGCAGATTGAGTGCGCCGTTGGTCATGCCGGTCATGCCTGTGCCCATCATGCCGAGCATGAAGTTTTTCTGGAAGCCGTCACGCGCTTTCTTGGCAGCTTGAATTTCTTTGTTGAGTGTGTCGTTGCGGCGGCGTTGTTCATACGCAGCCGTCAATGCGCCCTTGCTGAAATCGCCATCACGCTTCAAAATTTCGATCACGCCTTCGGCCAGCAACACGCCGCTGCGCCAGGCTTCATCCACGCCGGAATTGGTCAGTACGTTTGTCGTGCCCGAGCCTTCACCGATGCGCGCAAAGCCGTCGCCGACCAGATAAGGTTCGCCGCGTACGCCAGATTCCTGCAACGACTTCGCGCCCCACGAACGGAGTGTGCCGCCTTGGATGTGTTGCCAAATATAGGGATGCTGCATCCAGTGTTGCAAATAACGATAGCTTGTGCGGATCGGGGAGTCGAACCAGGACGGCACGAAGATACCCAGTGAGGCTGTGCGGTCTGGGTAGATATACATGAAGCCAAAGATTTCTGGTTCGGGGTAACCGAGCGTGTGGATGACCGTGCCGGGCTTGAGCGTGCAGGACTCCGGCAGTTCAACAACGGCCTTCATGCCGACAGCCCAGTCGTGCTGATGATTGCCAGCAGGCAGACCGAAATGTTGGTCGAGCTTTCGGCCGACAGAGCCGATCGGTCCGTCGCTGACCACGGTGAGGCGCGCATGGACATCCATGCCCGGCATGAAAGCGGCATCTGGATTGCCCTTCTTGTCAACGCCCTGATCTGCTAGGCGTACGCCCAATACACGGTCGCCCTCCAGGATCGGCGCACTGACCGGCGTGCCCGGCCAAATTTGAGCAAGACCAGAACCCATGATCTGTCCACCGACCCAGGACATGAAGTTACCCATGGAGGTCACGAGTCCATGATGCTTCTTGAGGAAGGGCGGTATCCACGGCAGTTCGACAGCATGGGGACCCTTCTTCATGACAAAGCTGCCACACTTGAATATGCCATCGACAAACTTTGTGCTGGCGCCGCGGCGACTGGCGCCGATCGGGTCGTGGAGATAGACAACGTGCTCGCTTTCAGCGGTCACGGCGTTCGGAATCTCCTTCGTCAGGTCGAGATCTGGGAAGGAGGCCTTGATGGAGCGTGCGGAGGAGACAATGCCAGAGACACCGAAGCCGATGTCATCGGCACGCTCATAGCACAGCACTTGCAACGGCATGCCGGGCATGACCTTGCTTTCAAAGGCTGGCGTGCCATCGGGATTCATCATTGCTCGTGTCAAGGTTGTGAGAAACCCCGCTGAGGCAGGTCCAAACCCTACACATACGATATCTGCATCCATTCGCTGACGTTCAACTGCACTCATAATTACTCCTTACTGTCACTTCAAAGAAACAATGTGTCTAGAGGACTTGGGACAGTGGACCTGGGACTTGGGGTACCGCCAACTGCCACTCTTCCAACATTCCATTATTCCAGTATTCCATTCTTCCGCTCTTACTTAATCCAGCCCCAGCGTGGGGAGGTGAACGGCCAATGCACAACCGAGGCAGGGCCGAGCAAATTACGTTCAGGGACGGGTCCCCAGAAACGACTATCAAAACTGTTGAAGCTATTATCGCCCATGGCGTAGTAGTGGTGGGAATCAAGTGTAACTGTGTCGTTTTCCGTGGCTAAGGTTTTTCCGGGAAAACTGAAACGCAGGGCACCGCTGGGATTGAAGCCAGAATAGGCGGGTGCCCAGTCCCCGATTTTCTCGTGCCGAGAAATCTGTCCGATACGCTCAGGTTCTGTGACGGCCACGCCGTTGACCAGCAGATTAGGGGCTTTGATTTGCAAGGTGTCCCCCGGCAATCCTGTCATGCGCTTGATATAGTGCGTACCTTGCTGGAGCATTGGAATTCCGGAAGTGGAAAAGACCATGATCTCGCCGCGTGTGGGATGGGAGAAATTCCATTTCCAGCGGTTGACAAAAAGAAAGTCGCCTGAACGAACAATGCCTGACCACAAGATATCGCCCTGCTTAACGGTCTGCCCGTTCTGAACGCCCCCCTTGAGGCCCAACTGTCCAAAGGCAATAACATCGTTTGGGACATAGTAGGCATCGCCAGCAACGATAACAGGTGAGTAGCCAGGCTTGCGACTTGCATCGCTGCTTTCAATTCGGACAGTTCCCCGTGCCTTGGAGCGGATGATTTGGAAAGACTCGCCGGTGATGAGCCACTTGGCAAACTTCAACGGTTGTTTGTCCATAAGCGTCGCATCGGTAGCCGGACGCGGTTCCGAGTGGATGCCATACAGCGTGGGCTGCATGGAGCCAGTCGGAATTTTAAAGGGCTGATAAAAATAGGCGCGGAAGGCCATGGCCACGGAGATGGCGATGACAAGCACATCAAAGTTTTCACGCCACCAGGCAGCAGACTTGGGCGGATTCAGTTTGGTCAAGCAGGCGTCCAACGCTTCGCCCTCCTTGGTCATGGTGTCGATATCGCCTGCTTTTGCGGCAGACTCCACTTTGGCGATATGCTCATCCAGAAACGCAAGCTGGCCTGCGTTCATGATGTCTTCGTGTCCGGCTCGATAGCTGTGGGCATGATGCACCAGCGACTTGAGCTGCTTGCGTATTTTTCTGCGTTTTAAAAATTGCATGGTTTACCCGTTTCTCTTATTCATCATCTGCGGTTCCTTTTAATACGGCGATGAAGGCGGACTGTGGAACACGGACTTGTCCGAATTCCTTCATACGCTTTTTGCCTGCGGCCTGTTTCTTGAGAAGTTTTTGCTTACGTGTCACATCGCCGCCATACAATTTTGCGGTCACGTCTTTGCGGAACGCTCGGATATCTTCACGCGCAATGATGTTGCGTCCGAGCGCGGCCTGTACGGGAATTTTGAACATGTGGGGCGGAATCTCTTCGGCAAGCGCCTTGCAAATCTGACGTCCGCGCGCGACGGCTTTATCTTTGTGCACCATACAGGAAAAGGCATCGACGACTTCGCCGTTCAACAAGATATCCATCTTGACAATCGTGCTCTCCTGGTAGCCGTGCGGTTCGTAGTCCATCGAGGCGTAGCCATGTGAGACGCTCTTGAGCATGTCATGGAAGTCAATCAGGATTTCATTCAGCGGTATGATGCACGTCAGGATGACGCGCGTACCATCCAAGCTTTCCGTCTTCTCCACGAAGCCGCGGCGCTCCATCACAATTCGCATCATGTCGCCGATACATTCACTTGGACAGATGATGGTGGCTCGAATGAGAGGCTCTTCGATGTGGTCGATGCGCGTGACATCCGGCAGATGGACTGGATTATCAATATCCATGGACGTGCCATCGTGGAGCGTCACCTTGTACACGACGGAGGGATGCGTGCTAATAATATCCAAATCAAATTCACGACGCAGGCGTTCCTGGACCACTTCCATGTGCAACAGACCGAGGAAGCCGCAGCGGAAGCCAAACCCCAGCGCCACGGAACTTTCGGGGTGGAAGGAAAAGGCGGCATCGTTCAGATGCAATTTCTCAAGCCCAGTCCGTACCTTTTCGTATTCATCTGTGCTCACGGGATAGACACCGCTGAAGACCATGGGATGGACTTCTTTGAACCCCGGCAGACGCTCGGTTGCGCCATCCTTGAGGGAGGTCACCGTGTCGCCGATCTTGATTTCAGAGGGGTCGCGGATGGTACCGACCAGATAGCCGACGTTACCGGCTTCCAGGACATCGATGGGCTTCTGGTCCGGACTGAAGATGCCGACTTCCCGCAACTGTGTCGTAATGCCACTGCTCATGAAATGAATGGAATCACCCGCTTTGAGGTTGCCATCCACGACGCGGACGTAAGTGATGACGCCCCGATAGATGTCGAAGACAGAATCAAAAACCAAGGCCCGGAGGGGGGCGTCTTTTTTCGTTGTGGGCGGAGGGATACGTTCGACAACAGCTTCGAGGACGTCTAGGATGCCAATGCCCGTCTTGGCGCTGATGAGAAGCGGATGATCCATGGGAATGCCCAGAACCTCTTCGATTTGACGAGCCGTTTCTTCGATCTTCGCGCTTGCCATGTCCACCTTGTTGAGTACGGGGACAATTTCGAGGTTGTTCTCGACCGCCAAATAGGTGTTAGCCACAGTCTGGGCTTCGACGCCTTGTGCTGCGTCGACGACGAGGATCGCGCCTTCGCAAGCGCCCATGCTGCGGGACACTTCGTAGGTAAAGTCCACATGCCCGGGTGTGTCAATCAGGTTAAAGCGATAGGTCTTGCCATTCTTCGCCGTATACAGCATTGAAACGGGATGACACTTGATGGTGATGCCGCGTTCGCGTTCGAGATCCATGGCGTCGAGCGTCTGCTCCCTCATCTGACGCAATTCAATCTGCTTGGTCATCTCAAGGATACGGTCTGACAACGTGGTCTTCCCGTGGTCGATATGAGCAATGATACAAAAATTTCGGATATGCTCAAGTATGGTTTCTTCCATGCAGCCTTTCTGTGGTGGATCAATCAACGCTTATTTTTTTATGGTTCCAAAAACACGGTTGCGCGTCACGCGATTGATAAGCGGCGTAAAGGCATTCATGATGAGAATAGCAAAACTGACTCCTTCAGGATAGGCCCCTGTTTTGGAGGTACGGATCAGCATCGTAAGGATGCCGCATCCCAAGCCAAAAACGAGCATGCCGCGCTTGGTGATAGGCGTGGTTACCATGTCTGTGGCCATGAAAAGTGCACCGAGGAAGAGTCCGCCCGAGAGAACGTGCGCCAAGGGGGTTATGGCCTCTTGCGGCCAGAACGTGCGTAACACGAGCGCATATACAAAGACGGTTCCGATATAGGCAACGGGAATATGCCAGGTAATGACCTTGCGATAGAGCAGATAGGCTGCGCCGAGGAGCAGCGCGAGGGCGGAGGTTTCACCGATACAGCCGTTTATGTTTCCGAAGAAGAAGTCCATGAGCAGGCGTGGATTGAAGTCGGGTAATTCTTGACCAGCCTTAATGCCCGTTTTGAAGAGTCCGAGCGGCGTGGCGGTCGTCAAAGCATCCCTGGAGGTCGCGGTCATGGCACCTAGCCATTTTGCATTTAACAAGGTTGGCCACGTGGACGTGCTCCACGTGGTCATGGCGCCTGTGAAAGAGATGAGCATGAAGGCGCGCGCGGCAAGAGCCGGATTGAAGGGATTGTATCCGAGGCCGCCAAACACCTGTTTCGCAATAACGATGGCAAAAATGGAGCCCGCGACAGCCATCCATGCGGGAAGCGAAGGCGGAAGGTTGAAGGCCAGCAAGATTCCGGTGATGACCGCACTCCAGTCGGAAAGGGTGTTTGCCCGTTTCATGAGCTTGCGGCAACCCCACTCCGTGAGAACGCAGGTCGCGACACAAACACCGATCAAACGCAGGGCATCCAGCCGGAAAAAGTAAATGGCCGCTAACATCGCCGGAACCAGGGCAATCACGACATCCCATAAGATGCGTTCGACTGACGATCCATTGTGCACATGCGGCGAAGAACTGGTCACATATAAATCGGATGATGTTTCTGGCTTCATGAACCAAATAGATTACTAAACCGTCCCTTGCCCTGCAAGGGCTTTTGAGGGGGAGAGGTAATGGGTCAGTTTCTGGGGGGTCGCGGTTTCGTCATGGGTAAACGCCAAAACG
>JBAXOG010000126.1:0-14798 GCA_037133395.1 bacterium
GCACGCTGACCGTCGCCAAGATGAGCCAGACGATCAGCTTCGCGGCCATCGCACCGCAGCCGGTCGCGGCGACGGTCTCGTTGGCTGCCACAGCCTCCTCCGGACTTCCAGTCTCATTTAACGTGTTGAGCGGGTCCGGAGCGATTACAGGCAACACAAACCTGACCTTCTCTGCAGCAGGAATTGTGATCGTCGCGGCTTCGCAAGCAGGGGATGCCGTTTATGGCGCCGCGCCGAATGTGACCAACCTTGTTTTTGTATACACGGTCATTCCTGACAACGGTCCGTTTGTAGGAGGGAATGCCGTCACCATCACCAGCGGGAACCCTGGCACGATCGCATCCGTGCAGGTGGGCGGCGTATCAGCGGTTATCCAGGGGGTTGGCACAAACAGTCTGACCCTGACCATTCCAGCGATCGGCTCGGCGGGTATCAAAGACATCGTGGTTCGAACATCGGATAACGGCGATTTCACGTTGATAGGGGCCTACACGGTCAATCCGGCTGGGTCTATTGGAAAAAGCACGTGGGTGCCGAGCGGCTGGGAGGGTTTCGGCAGCGGCATCTCGGGCAGTTCCGTGACAGCCTTGGCGCTCGATGGCGAAAACCTCTTCTCCGGCGGCGATTTCACGACAGTGGGCGGGGTAGCGGCGAATCGGGTGGCCTGCTGGAGTGGCTCGAGCTGGACCAATCTCAGCAGCGGACTCTCAGGTAGTGCTGTGTATGCCTTGGTGCACGAAGGCGCGAATCTGTATGCGGGTGGAGACTTTACGAACGCGGGTGGGGTGGTGGCAAATAATGTGGCGCTGTGGAACGGTACGGTCTGGACGAACCTCGGTAGCGGCATGAACGGCACGGTGCGCGCCCTCGCGCTTGACGGCCAGAACCTGTATGCGGGCGGTACCTTCACAACCGCCGGCGGGGTGGCTGCGAACTATGTGGCGATGTGGAACGGTACGGTTTGGACGAACCTCGACAGCGGTGTGAATAGTTGGGTGCGAGCCCTTGCGCACGACGGGACTAACTTGTATGTGGGCGGCTATTTCACTGCCGCTGGCACGGTGGAGGCGAACCATGTAGCGCGATGGAATGACACGTCCTGGGAAGCGCTCGGCGACGGCCTCAACAACGACGTGCGCGCATTAACGATTATCGGAACGAATCTGGTGGCGGGCGGTGACTTCACGACCGCTGGCGACAAGGCCGCGAATGCGGTGGCTCTGTGGAATGGCACATCTTGGGAGGCGCTCGGCAGCGGCATGAACGACAGCGTGACATCCTTGACGCAAGATGGCGTGAACCTGTATGCTGGCGGATTTTTTACAGTGGCCGGCGAGACCGCGGCGAATTATGTGGCGATGTGGGACGGCACGTCCTGGCAGGCTCTCGGGAACGGCATGAACAGTGCCGTGAAAGCCTTGGTTCATGACGGGGTTGATCTGGTTGCAGGCGGTGATTTCACGGTGGCCGGAGAGGTGAGGGTTAATCGTGTCGGGGTTTGGGGGGAGACGCTGGTCAGCTTGTCCGGCGTGCAGCCCAGCAGCGGCGCCTTGGCCGGCGGCTGCACAGTGACGATCAGCGGTGCCAACCTGTGCAACGGTTCGGATGCGGTGAGTGTCACCTTGTGCGGTGTGGCAGCCTCTATTCAGAGCCAGTCAGCCACGCAGATCGTGGTCACAGCGGGAACGGCGGTCACCACCGGACTGGGCGATGTTCGAATCTATTCCACCCATTTCGGCGAGACAGTAAGAACGGACGCCTTCACCTACCTTGTGGATCAGACGGTGAACTTCACGGCCATCGCGCCGCAGCCACGCGCGGCAACAGTCCACTTAGCCGCAACGGCCTCTTCCGGCCTGCCTGTCTCTTTCCGCATCGTGAGTGGCCCTGGGGCGATCGCGGACAACACAAACCTGACATTTTCAGCAGCCGGCATGGTGGTTGTCGCAGCCTCGCAGGCGGGTGATGCGATTTATGGTCCTGCCCAGGACGTAATCCATATTATTTTTGTGTACACGGTCATCCCTGACAATGGCCCGTTTGCAGGAGGGAATGCGGTCACCATCTACAGCGGTTATTCGGGCATGATTACAAACGTGTACATGGGCGGCGCAACAGCGGCGATCCAAGAGACTGTCACGAACGGGCTGGTGCTCACGATGCCTTCTACAGGTTCGACTGGGCTCAAGGACATCGTGGTCCAAACCACTGATTACGGAGCCTTCACACTGGCGGACGCATACACAGTCAATCCGGCTGGGCAGATTGGCGGCAGCACACCGGGGCCAACAGTCTGGGCAGGGCTCGGCAGCAGCCTTCCTAGCAGTGCTGTGTATGCCTTGTCGTTACAGGGGACGAACCTGTTTGTGGGCGGCATTCTCACGCTTGCCGACGAGTCTGTGGCCAATGTAGCGCTGTGGGATGGACTGAACTGGACCGGCCTCAGCAACGGCGTGGGCGACACCGTAACGGCCTTGGCTTATGATGGTACGAACCTGTATGCGGGGGGCTACTTCACGACTGCGGGCGGGGCGCTGGCCAACTATGTGGCGCTGTGGAACGGCACGGGCTGGAGGAGTCTGGGAAGCGGACTGGACGGCCCCGTGTCAACCTTGATATGCGACGGATCGAACCTGTATGCAGGCGGCTCGTTCACAACCGCCGGAGGGGTGCCGGCTAATCGCGTGGCGATGTGGAACGGAACATGTTGGGTGGGTCTCGGAAGCGGTATGGTGGGCAGTTCTGTAACAGCCCTAGCGCATGATGGCACAAATCTATATGCAGGCGGCGACTTTACAAAAGCGGGCGGTGTCATTGCAAATCGGGTGGCGAAGTGGAATGGCGCAGACTGGACGGCTCTCAGCAGCGGTATGAACGGTACTGTCTACGCCTTAGAACTTGACGGGACGCATGTGATCGCGGGCGGCTCCTTCACGACCGCGGGCGGAAGCTCTGCAAATAGGGTGGCGCGGTGGGATGGTTCAACGTGGACAAGCCTGGGGAGCGGCATGAACGACACCGTGCGCGCCTTGGTGCGTGACGGGACAAAGTTGTATGCGGGCGGTTATTTCACGGTCGCTGGCAGTGGAGCGGCAAATTATGTGGCACTGTGGGATGGCACAGCCTGGACAGGGCTGGATACCGGCGTGAACAGTTGGGTGCGCGCCTTGGCTCACGACGGAACAAACCTGTATGTGGGCGGCTATTTCACCTCTGTCGGCGGGGTTGAAGCCAGAAATGTGGCGATATGGACACCGACAGTCATCACACATGTCAGTGTCACGCCCGCCATCGGGCAGGCAGTCGGCGGCTATCAGGTAGTCATCAGCGGTGAGAACCTGAGTAATGGTTCGGATGTGATCCAAGTCAGTTTGTGCGACGTCAGCGCCATTGTGCTGAGCCAATCCGCCACGCAGATTGTGGTCACAGCGGGTGCCTGCCTCTTGAGTGGTTCGGGTGACGTACGGGTCTATTCCGCCAGTTACGGAGAGACAGTGAAAACCAACGCCTTCACGTATCTTCCTGCAGCCCTCATCTGGAATCCACAGGTACAAGGCGGCGCAGATTTTGGCGTACGGTCGAATCAATTCGGTTTCACCATCTCAGGCACCGTCAATCTGCTGGTCATTGTAGAGGCCTGCACGAACCTGGCGAATCCCGTTTGGGTCCCGTTGGAAACTAACACCCTGACCGATGGCATCTTCTATTTCAGCGACCCAACCTGGACGAATTATCCAGCCCGGTTCTACCACCTGCGCCAGCCATAAGATCGGGTGAACCAACCATCGCCAGTGCTTTTTTTATCTTATAAAATATGGAGTGCGCTGATGGATGAGCACTCGTGAGCCGCAAATCATTGAACGCTTGATTACGCGTCAAAATCTATTGGCAGGGGGTCTCATGGGCCCCCTTTTACCATCCCCGATGTTCCCTGGACCTGGACGCTGGCCGACGGTTACGGTCGGTAGCTCTTTCTTGATTTGATTCAGTTTGGTTTCGAGCTTGAGAGCGATTGGGTTAGACGGTGTATATACATCCGTCTGCTCATACGGGTCTTGCGTAATATGAAACAGCGAGCGCTTGTTGTCGCGGGGTTCGATGAGTTTCCACTCCTCGTCAAAAAGCGCACAATCTGTTGCTGCGATAACAAAGGTGCCGCGCTCTTGTACGCTTCCGCCACGGAGTGCTTCCCAGAGATTTGTGCCGTCCCACTTGGGTTCTGCTCTCACTGAACTGCCGACTGCATTTACGAGCGTATCAACCACAGCTAAGTATGTGGCTTGTGTCGGGGACGATTTTTTATAAACGGAACACACGGAACAACACAGAAATGATAATTCGGACAGTTTTCCGTGAAAATCTGTGTGTTCCGTGGTGAAAATATGGGTAACAATGCCTTGCATTACTTGATTTGGTTAAATACTTCAAGACGATTCTAAAAGAAAAAGCCGTGTGAAAACAGGACAGTAAATGAAAACAGGATTGACTATTTTGCCCACCTTACATAACATATGCCGATTCTAGGTTATTATTTTTTTTCTGTTGTACCCTATAGGATGTTACTGTATTTTCAATGGTGAAATTTTGTGGTTTCTTAAAACAATAAAGAGGTTTATTATGAATACTCACGTCAGCAACAATATGCTGAGTTCATTGATCGCAACGATCCACATGCCCTTCCGTGCGTCAACGAATCGGCTCATAACACGTGCGTTGCTCGCGACCCTTTTCTGCGCTGGGAGCGCACAGGCAGCGGATGTGACCGCCGCGTGGAATGTGAACGCAGACGGAAACTGGTCATTAGGCTCCAACTGGTCTGGTGGCAACGCGGCCACAGGCACGACGGGCGTGGCTTATTTCACCAATGCCATCACCGCCAGCCGGACGGTGAATCTGGATAGTTCGCCTTGGACGATCAACGGTCTTACCTTTACCAATACCGGCTCCTATGGCTGGGTGATCACCAATGGTACGTTGAATTTGGCTGGAACGACCCCGAGTATCACGGTCTACACCAACAGCACGGTGACAATTCAATCGACCATCTCAGGTTCCGCTGGCCTGCAGAAGAACAACAGCCCAGGGCAACTCATTCTCTCTGGCAGTAACATTTTCACGGGGACGCTCGCGATCCTCGGGGGAGAAATCAAGTTGGGCAGTGCAAATGCCCTAAACCAGACGCCTGGCTCGGAGAACTATATCAACTTCAATGGTGCTGTCGGGGTTACCACCCTGACCCTCAATGGTAACAGTATCGTTGCCTCCCAGATTCGCGGTGTTAGCGGTGTTGCTTTTATCCAAAACGCCAGCCCCACGCCCGCCACCCTGACAGTGGGCAACAGTTTGAACCTCGGCAGCACTACATGGGCTGGTGGACTTAAGGACGGTGCCGGCGGCGGGGCCTTGACCTTGGTAAAGGTTGGCACGGGTACCCTGAATATGGGTACTGGGGGGAGCACCCACAGCGGCGGTGTATTCATCAAGTCAGGCACGGTGGCCTCCGTGGCTGGCGTGAATGGCGACAAGTCGTTTGGCCCCAACATTGTCACCATTGGTGACAACCTGGTGGGACTGGCCGCTACTTTGAAGCTCGTGAACACCGGTGTCAACCCTTGGACTAACTCCATCACCATCGCCTCGGGCGCGGGAACCCGCACCATTTGGGGAACCTACGATGCGGCCGTCTCGACGTGGAGCGGTGCGATTGCGATGAACACGAATCTCACACTCCAGATAACCACAGCCACTACCAGCCCGACATTGATTTTCAGCGGCGGCTTCACCGGAACGGGCAGCCTGACGTTGAGAGCCGATAACACAACGGCGGGCGGGATAATCCTCTCCAATGCCACTGTCAATATGATTGGGACGATCATCAACGCCGGCACCGGTACTGTTGGTTTCGCCGACACCACCATCAAAGCCCCCATCGGCTCCAATGTCACTGGAATCTTGCAGAATAGTACTAACTCTATCCTGAAACTCTCTGGCGCGAACACCGCCTACGCCGGTACCACCACGGTCAGCAAAGGTACGCTGGAAATCACCACGAACACCTGTCTCGGTGCCGCTTCGTCGGTCGTCATCGCTGATGGCGGCGCAAAAGTGAAACTGAACTTCATCGGCACGAATACAATCAACACGCTGTATTTCGGAAGTAAACTGCAATATAAAGGCACTTGGGGGTCAAACGCCAGTACGGCGGATCACAAGAGCGACACGTATTTCGAGAGTACCAGCACAGGTATGCTAAAGGTCACGGGGGGGCTTGTCAACAGCACAATGATCCGGTTTTTTTAACAAAAGTGGGCACGAGTAGTATCCCGTGAGATACAACGGGAATCTTCCAATACCCAGCATTAAAAAATTAGGCTGGCGAGGGGCAAAACATCAATTCTAAATATTAAGCTCGCCCACTCGCCAATTCCGTGACCCCTATATCCTAGCATAAGTTGCACCCTAACGCGGCGAGCAGGTATGTTTTCAATGCTTATTTTGAAAAAGATGTTTTACAAATTGTGGGTGGAAGTGTTATTATTTGCACAATAAATGTGGTTTAGTGTGTAACGTATTTTAATCGTTCGCTCACGTTTTCGGGTTTCCTGAAACAGGAGGTGTGGATTATGTTTTTTCATCAACGTTTTATAACGGGAATGATCGTTGTGTCGGCGGTGTCGTGGTGCGTGTCGGCTCGTGCGGATCAAGCTTGGAGCGGTGACAGCGATAACAACTGGACAATGGCAGGTAACTGGGTTGGCGGCGCCTATCCGGGCTCGACCTCGGGAACGTTTAATTTAGACATCGCGTCGTTCACGAACAACCCTTCAAACAAGTCGCCGGTTTTCGATGTGGCCAACATCAACCTTGGCGGTCTGCTGTTCGATACTGGTGCCGGCAGTTTTACGGTGGGCACGTCGGGGGGCAATGCGGTCCTGCTCTCCAGCGGCGGCTCGATCACAATGAAAGCCGGCACGACGGCTGCTCAGGCTGTCAATGCGCCAATTATAATTCAGAATGCCTCCGGCAGCGGAGCGGGCGCCTACACCAATCTCAACTATTCCACGAACGCGCTCACCCTTGGTGGTGCGATCAGCGGAGCAGCGACCGTCGGCAATACTACTGCGCTCACGTTCGGAGGTTTTCGCACGAACGGCAGCGACACGATCTCGGGCGCCCTCTCCGACGGTTTGGGCGGCGGCAAACTCGCTTTGACCGTCGGAACAGGCTGGGGGGTACCTAATGATGTTTCATATTTAGGAGGTGGCCGAACGCTGGTTCCGCTCTCGGGTACGTGGCTTTTCAGCGGCAACAATCTCTTCACGGGGCCCACCGCAGTCAGTGCGGGCAGCGCCCGCCTGTCCGGCACGACAGGCAGGTTCTCCGCAATCGGCAGCCTGACGGTGAACGGCAACGCAACTTTTTACAACGGCGATGCCTCCACAGCCAATAACAACGACATCAGCGACCGCGTCAATCCGTCCGCGACACTCACCCTCGGCGGAGTCAACGGCGGCGGAAGCTTCCAGATGGCGTCTCCCGCAGCCGGCAAAACCCACAGTCAGAGCTTCGTCTCTCTGACCGTGGGAGCCGGCCAGAGCACGATCAGTTCCAGCGTGGCGACCGGCACCAACAAGCTCACATTTACCGGCGCGGGCAGCGGCGTGTACACCCGAAACACAGGTGGCATCGTCAATTTCCGGGCCAGCGGCTTGACCAACTCTTTTTCCAATGTGCCTACAGGGGCAAGCGTGTCAGGCAGCGGCGGCAGCGAGATTCTGATCGGCGCCGTTCTGGACGGCGCCAACTTTGTCAAAGCGAGCAACGGCATAGTTATCCCCGCGACCTATGTCACCACCATGACGGCGGATGCGAACGTGAACGTGACGGGCGGTAATCTCTCGAGCGGAACGCTCTCGATCAACAGCCTGAAATTCTCCGATGCGGCAGCACGGACGAACACGATCAGCGGCACGTTGACCATCGCGAGCGGCGGCATCCTGACCGGTCCTTCGCTAACAAATGGGAGCGCCGTGATTACCGGCGGCTCGCTCACCAGCGGCACGGGCGATCTCTGGATCTACGCCAACGGCAATTCCACAGGCTTCAACGGCGCCACCTCTGATCCTCGTAAAAACAACTCGCCTTTGATCCTCGCTTCCAAGATCACGGGGAACAATGCGCTCACGATCAGTGGAAACAGTACGGACAATATCGCGAGCGGCCAGCAGGTGACCCTGTCCAACACGAACAACGACTATTCGGGAGGGACCTTCCTTTCCGGCGGCAAGCTCATCATTGCTGGCGACGGCTCGCTCGGCGCGTCGAACGGCACCGTGACGGCGGTCAGCGGCGTAAACGTGATCAACCCATCTGCCGCACTCACGAACAACAGCAGTCGCAACTTTGTGATCAACGGCGGCGCAACCCTGTTCATCGGGCAGATCGCCAACGCCTCCATCGCCGGAAAAGTCAGCGGTAGCGGTACGCTGGGCGCGTCATGGTATGATAGCACCACGGTCTTAGAGTTGACCGGGGACAACTCCGGATTCAACGGGCTCTATCAGGTAAACGGTAATCTCCGCGCGGCCAGCGGCGTGCTCTCTCCGGCGGCAAACCTCGCCTTTCTGGGAACAGGCGAAGGGAAAGGTTTCCTCGAAACAAGCGGAACCTTCACGCGGCAGCTCGGACTGGGTGCCGGACAGGTGCAGTGGGGTAACCACGCTCAGGGTTTTGGCGGCTTTTCGGCACGGGGCGGACCGCTCACCGTCAATATTGGCGGCGAGACCGTTCCTGACACGCTGACGTGGGGCACGAATTACTTCATGACGTCAGTGAGCAGCCTCAACCTGCAAAGCGCCAACGCCGACGCTGACCTGACCTTCACCAACAACATCGATCTCAACGGCGCCGCACGCTCAATCTATGTCCCGGCGGTGGGTACCACCAAGGCCATTGTGAGCGGTGCGCTGTCCGGCACCGGGGCTTCGGCCCTCACGAAAAACGGCACAGGCCTTCTGGTGCTCACCGGCGAGAACACCTATAGTGGCGTCACGACCATCAATGCCGGTGTCTTGAGAGCCGACGGCGCGAATTCCTTGCCAGGCGGCACGGGCGCACTGACCTTCAACGGCGGGATTTTAGGACTCGGCACCGGCGATTTCACCCGCGGCCTCGGCGCTGCGGGCACAGCCAACGCCGTGAACTTTACCGGCAACGGCGGCTGGGCGGCATACGGCGCCGACCGCATGGTGAACCTCGGGGGCGCGTCGGAGACGATCTCGTGGGCTACGGCCAACACCGGCTTCAATGCCAAGACCCTGATCTTGAGCGCGACCACGGCCACCCACGCTGTGGAGGTTCAGAATCCGCTCGACCTGGGCACGGCATTGTGCACTGTACAGACGGATAACGGCGCTGCGGCTGTGGACGGTATATTGAGCGGCATCCTTTCCGGGTCGGCGGGTGGCGGCCTGGCGAAAAGCGGAAATGGGACATTGGCTCTTACTGCCGTGAACACCTACACCGGACCGACAACCGTCAGCGGCGGCACGCTCAAGATCGCGGGCAGCGGGCAATTGGGAAGCGGCTCCTATTCAGGCAACATCACCAATAGCGCCACGTTCGAATATGCCAGTTCGGTCAGCCAGACGTTCAACGGCGTGTTCACCAATGGGACGCTCGCCGTAACTGGTTCCGGTACGCTCACGCTGAACAACAGCGGTACCGCGTTCAATGCGCTGACACTCAGCGGCAACCTCGATTTGGCTGCGGATATCAGTTTCGGTACAGTCGGCAACGGCATTGGCGGAACCATCAGCAGCAGCGGCGGAAAAATATTGTTACGTGGCGGCGCTTTAGGAAATGGAGCCGACTGGTATGGAGGATCCGTTGTCCCGACCGTCATTGAGGCGGTGATCGCCGATGTTCCTTTGGCTTTCAACAATATTGACTTCTACAATTCCGGCACCATCATCCTCAAAGGGGCCAACACGTACTCGGGCGGCTCCGGTCTTTATGGCACGGCCGTGCAAGTCGGCGTGGACAGCGTCGGCACGGTCGGCGCCATCACCTCCAGCGCTTTCGGAAAGGGAACGCTGAGCTTCCAAGCTTATGCAAATCTGTCTTCTGACGGAACGACCCCCCGCACGATCCTCAACCCGATGACGTTCGTCAACAGTGTGACGTTCGGTCACACGAACCGTACCGGCAAACTGACCTTCCTCGCTAATGCCGACCTCGGCAACGCTGTGCGCACCTTGACGTTGAACAGCGATGTGCAGTTCAACGGCGCGATCACGAACACCGGCGGCATCACTAAAGCCGGTGTCGGCACGCTGACCTTGAACGGCACGAACACCTATACCGGACTGACCACCGTCAACGCCGGCACGCTGGACGTGACCGGTAGTCTGGCCGACACCGCGGGAGTCACGGTCAACGGTGCCACCGCGGTCTACACGGTCAGTTCGATCGACACCGTGGGAGCCGTGACCTTGACGCTCGGAACGATCAACGGTCCCGGCACCTTGTCCGGGACTTCCTACAGTGTGGCCAGCGGCAGCATCCTGGCCAATCTCGGCGGCAGCGGGAATCTCATCAAGACAACGACGGGGACGAATACCCTTTCCGGCATGAACACCTATGGCGGTCTGACCACGGTCAGCGCCGGCACGCTCCAGTTTGCCAAGCAAGTGGCGCTGTACAACAACGATGTCGCAAAATGGACTAAGGCCAACATCAGCGTGACCAACGGTGCCACGTTAGCGTTGAATGTGGGCGGTCCCGGCGAATTCACGACAAACGATGTGACCACCCTGTTGGGGAACCTTTTGACGTCGATCAATTACAACGGCCTGCAAAACGGCTCGAAAATCGCCTTTGACACGGCTAATGCCACTGACGGCGTGTTCGAAATCAACGATGTGATCGCCAACTCCTCCGGCGCCGGCGGCGGGATGCTGGGGGTCGTCAAGGCGGGCACGAACACGCTCATTCTCTCCGGTGCAAACACCTACACGGGAACGACGACCGTGGCTGCCGGCACGCTCAAGCTTGCCAACGCGGCGGCGTTGCCTTCTGCGACCACGCTGACGGTAGGTACGGCTGCAGGCGGCACGCTTGACCTTAACGGCTACAGCTTTACGGTGGGCCTCGGCGCGGGCCTTGCCGCAGGAACGATCACGGACAATTCGGCGGGCTCCGGCACGAGTACGCTCACCATCACGAATTTCACCACTTCGCCTGCAACGCTTGTCGCTGACGGCACCAACGGGCAGAAGGTCGCCTTGCGCTTGGCCAGCAATAACGGCCTTGGAGTTTGGCCTGTTAATTCCAGCAACACGTTTTCTGGAGGTCTGACGTTGTTCGGCACCAATACACGGCTTGGTATCAACGTTGCGCCTGTCAGCTTCGGCACGGGCGGTGCGATCGTGAGCAGCCCGTTCGGGCGTGGCCCGATCACCCTCGGAGAAACCGCGACCGACAAGGCGCAGCTCATGTGTTATACAGTGCCGATGACGATCCTCAACGACATGATCTTCAACTCTTCTACGAACGGAACGGACCAGCCCGGCTCGATCCGTCTCGACACCTCCTTGACCCTTGCCGGCACGCTGACGGCTAATCTCGCCCCGATCAACTTTGCGGCTTATGCTGACATCGCAGGCGGGCGCCCTGCTTTGCTCACAGGCCGGTTGACCGGACCTGGCCCCAATGGCGGACTTCTGCTCAAGAACGGCGGTGCCGCCAACGGTGAGGTGGTGACGCTGAACAACCAAACCGGAACGCCCAATGACTATAGCGGTTCTACCATCATCGAAAGCAAAAACACGTTGGTTCTCGGCGCGTCCGACCAGATCCCTAACGGTACGGGCAAGGGCGACGTATTGGTGGCCGGAAAGCTCATCCTCAACGGCTTTAACGAAACGATTAACGGGCTTTCGGGAAGTGGCACGATTGACGGCGGGAGCGGTACGCCGGTCTTGACCGTGGGCGACAACAATGGCAACGTCACGTTCACCGGCGTGATTACGAATAGCGCAGGAAGCCTGACGTTGGTCAAGAAAGGTGGAGGAAATGTCAACCTGTCAGGGAAGCTGGCCTATTCGGGCGCGACCATCGTCCGTGAAGGCACGCTAACCCTTCCCTTTGCAGCGCCGCCTGCCGGGAGTCCGGTGGCTGGCATGGCGCGCTGGTTCGACGCCTCCTCGCCGGCCAACGTGACGACGAACGCGTCGGGTGGAATCACCCAGTGGAACGACCTGAGCGGCAATGGAGCGCATGCTGTCAACAACACAGGCACGCGCCTGCCGACCTATGCCGCCAAGGCGCTCAACGGTTTGGGCGCAGTGCAATGCAGCCCCACCAACACACCCACCGACTATGGTCAATATCTGAGCTTTACGCAAGACGCTTCCATTCGGACCGTATTTTCAGTTTTCAAAGGCACGAGCTTTCTTCTGACGGATTCGGTTGCCTATCACTTCACTCGGCAAACGGATACAGATCCGACGAGCCCGCTCTGGCACCCCTCAGCCTCTTCCAACGTGAGAAGTGGAACAAACTATGTCAACGGTGTGGCGATAAATGGTTCGACCTACGCGATGCCGACCAACAGCAACAACGGCTTTAATCTCGTGGAGGTGTTGGCGACGAACGTCGTCACTGCGAGCAGTTTTAACAATGATCGAAACACTAAACGTTCTGGCCTGCAGTATCATGCTGAAGTGCTGATTTATGACCGTGTCCTCACAGAGCAGGAGCGAATCCAGAACGAGGGCTATCTCAGCGCGAAGTGGCTCATCGACTATTTCATGGCGTTACCCACCGGAACCGTGGTCACCGTGATGTCGGGCGCGACCCTCGACTTGAATGGCGAGCGCCAGACTGTGGCCGGTATAAGCGGCGGCGGGAACTTCTCAAATGGCATACTGACGGTGACTGGTTCCATCGGCCTGACCAACGGGGTAGCAGAGGCGGTGACGGTCAGTTCCAAGCTGATCATCGGCGCGGGTGCTACGCTCGCGTTTGATCACAGTGCCACGACTTCGGATGTCGTCAACGTGACTGGCACGCTGGCGCTGCAAGGCGCCAATACCGTCTATCTGAAGAACCTCGACACCGCGCGTCCCCCGTTCCAGAGAACGCTGTTCACGTTTAACAGTCTGACCGGCAGTGCGAACCTGAAGAACTGGACGGTAAGCGGGCCGGGTTTAGAAAAGTATGAAACCCGCATCCTGTCTGATGGGAACCGTGTCTATGTCAACGTCTTTTCAGGCCGGACCCTGATCCAATTTTTCTGATGACCGGCTTGAGCTTGTGGGTGCTTAACGACGCATCGGACGCGACCTAGGTTTGGGCCAACTGGACCGGCGGCGTGTAGTATTCACCGCCGTTCAGTTTGTATTATTCATGTTCTTGATTTTGGCTTCATTCGCCTTATCCTGTTCCAGCCTCGCAAGACACTTCAGGAAGAGGAGCCAGGATGTCTGCTTCGTGTAATCTTTTCATTCGCTACGTAAAAAATTAATGCAAAAGATGGGCCCAGAATTTAACTAAAAAAGCCTAAAATTTGTGCGTGAGGTTTGGGGTAGGGGATGATAAACTAAACGTCATTAACTTTTAAACGATTGTAAGAGGTTTTTATTATGAATAGTGACCAAGTCAAAAGTGGGTTTCAACGGGCGCCGCATCGCGGATTGTTTATGGCTACGGGTGTGAAGCGTGAGGATTTTAAGAAGCCTTTTATTGCTGTCTGTAATTCGTATGTGCAGATTATCCCGGGGCATTGCCACCTGAACAAGGTAGGGGAGTGGGTGAAGCAGTGCATTACCGAGGCGGGCGGTGTGCCC
This sequence comes from bacterium, assembly GCA_037133395.1. Lineage (GTDB taxonomy): Bacteria > Verrucomicrobiota > Kiritimatiellia > RFP12 > UBA1067 > CAIZQW01. The sequence goes on from JBAXOG010000126.1 coordinate 13,851, forward strand.
TTTGAATTTAACACGATTGGCATTTGCGATGGAATCGCCATGGGTCATGATGGTATGAAATATTCATTGCCCAGCCGTGAACTGATTGCCGATTCTGTCGAGTCGATGGTTAAAGCGCACTGTTTTGATGCGATGATCTGTATCCCGAATTGTGACAAGATTGTTCCCGGCATGATCCTTGGCGCCATCCGTGCGAACATCCCGACGATCTTTGCCAGCGGCGGACCGATGAAGGCTGGACAACTTGACGGAAAGGCTGTTGACTTGATTACGATTTTTGAAGGTGTTGCTAAGCTTAAGAATGGCTCTATGACAGAAAGCGAGTTGAACCGTGTAGAAGAGGCAGGTTGCCCAGGTTGTGGATCGTGTTCCGGCATGTTTACAGCAAACTCCATGAATTGCCTCTGCGAAGCGATTGGTCTTGCATTGCCGGGTAATGGAACCGTGCTCGCACAAGACCCGGCTCGTCTTGCCCTCTGGAAGCAGGCCGCTATTCGCGTCGTGGAGATGGCGAAGGCAGAGGGGCCTTGTCCACGGGAACTCATTACGCTTGCGTCTATCGACAATGCCTTTGCACTCGACATGGCGATGGGAGGCAGTACGAACACTGTTCTACACACGTTGGCCATCGCGAAAGAAGCTGGGATCGACTACAACCTCGATCGCATCAATACGATTTCCAAGAAGTGTCCAAACGTCTGTAAAGTCTCTCCCTCCAGCGCATACCATATTGAAGATGTCGATGCAGCAGGGGGTATTTCAGCGATTTTGAAACGGGTTGCGGATATCCCAGGTTTGTTAAACCTTAAAGCAATGACCGTTACAGGAAAGACCTTAGGGGAGAATATTGTAAACGCGACCATTAAGAACGATCAGGTCATTCGCACGATTCCGAACGCTTATTCGCAGGATGGAGGACTAACCGTGTTACGCGGCAATCTTGCTGAG
>JBAXOG010000127.1:0-14744 GCA_037133395.1 bacterium
GCCTCTTCGAAAAAGCTCGCATGTCCCTCGTTGAACCACATGGCATGCTCTTTCATGCCCGCCGCATAAAACAAATATTGGTGGAAGGCCTCATGCCGGATGATCTCCATCGTCTTGCCAATATCCTTTCCGTGCGAGAGGATCACTAGTTCGCGCTGTGCAGGCCACCAGAGCCCCGATGTCCATTCGTGCTCCTTGCCGACATACTTCACATACTCATCACGGTCTTCGAAGATGCGGACCACGCTCACATCGGAAATCGGTTCTTCTGGAGGAATAAGCTTGATACATGCCGCGCGAAGCGCAGGCAGTTCTTTCTGTAAATCTTGCACGATTTTCTTACCAACCGCACTGCGAATATTGGAAAGGAAAACATACTCTGCGGTCTCTGCAAACCACCAGCCTTGCGAATTTGCAATACTCTTCTTTGCCGCGTCACGGCTTGGATGTTCAGCGAACGCTGACTTCCCCTTTGTATTCAGCTCCCTGGACTGCACGCTCCCACTTCCCTGTGATGTTGATCGCGTCACGGCTGAAACCGACGGAAGGAACTGCATCTCAAACTCTTTCCTGACCTTCGACAGGGCTGTCTTGTCCTTAATATTTATAACTGCCGCATACCAATCAGACTTCGACGCATCACCATTGGGCATACGCGTTTTGACACGGAAGAGATAAACGAGCGGTGCCTTTTCATCCGTTATATGAATAAACACAGCTTGTGCAAGCCCCATGCTCGACACGCGAAGCGACTCAATTTCTTTGGGCTCTGCGCTTATAAACGCCTTGACCCAGGCCAGAAGATCCTCCGGATTCTCTGGATCGATTTTATTGGTCTCCACCACAAGCGCTTTATCCACTTCCTCCCGAGCAACATGCTTCATCTCTCCCGTATTCAGTTCTGGCATCTTTTGTAAGACTCGGCCAATAATAAAGGTGTTGCCAGCACTATCACGCCATTGACCAGCGTGCTGACTCGCGTACCAGATCTCATGTCCGTCAAAGAGATCTTTACGTACACTCTCAGCCCCGCGTGTAAACGTATAAGTATAGACCTTGGGTTGAGACAGCGGCTCGGGTTCACCTCCCCCAATCACCCGACACTTCAAGCCCATATTCGGATACACCCGATCCGTTCGGAACGAGGGAGCTGCCACCGTTGTAACGGCAGTAAGGCCGATAACGAGAAAATGAAGCGTGAAACGTGAAAAGGGGAAAGGGGAACGTGAAACGTTGACATGCATAGTGGCAGGCTACCTCAACGGATTGAAGTCGCCATCTAGCTTTTGAACCGCCATCATGCTCCTATCTTTCCGACCAGGAGAGACATACGTCCAGACAAGCTTCTTTTCGCGCGTGATTTCAAACATACCAACACCTTTGCCATCTTTGTCATACGCAGAGTAGTTGCCGATAACCATGTTTCCGTTCTTCAACACATGGATGCCTGTCATATTGCGGATACTCAGATCTGGCAAATCCGTCTTCTTGAAATTCCAGACCACTTCCCCCTTCGGCGAGACTTCTTCGACTTGATCCAACGAGGAGATCATAGTGTTACCGTTCGGCAGTCGCACAGCCGCGAAAGCAATAGACTTACACTTGTATTCAAAGACAACTGAGCCATCAGGCTTATATTCGCGGACAAAATTATCGCCCGAATGACAGACCAGATAATTACCATTAGCGAGTTTACGGCACATGCGCATCACGTGATGTTCATTCTTATTAATCTGCGGCTTGATTTTCAGCGTAAAAACAACTTTGCCGGCCTTATCTACTTCCGTAACTTGAGCTGTGCCATTTTCACCGACAACCGTATTGCCATTGGCGAGACGCTGGCAGGCCATAGCACCATCACCCCGAGGAGAATCAGGCTTATATTGCCAAACTACTTTGCCGTCCTTGTCGACTTCCGTCACTTTGCCATCCGCAAAAAGAAAATTACCATTCTCCAGATACCACGCATCAGCATTATTACCCGTCTTGGCTGTGCGTATAATAGTTCCATCTTTCTCAAACAGGCAGACCCTTCCGCCGCCTGTTGTAAACATGCCACAGTCCAGCTTGCCCACGATACCATCCGCAGGCTGAGCAACGCCAACCATTGTCACCATTGATACAAAACCTAAAATCTGATAGATACTCTTATTCATAGTAACGCGCCTTCCTGTTTAGTCATAGATCTCTTTACATGGCAAGAAACCCTGGGCGTATAGGCGTCCCCGCCTGTACAGGGAAACCAAGTACATATAGCTGGTGTCCGGCAATCGCCGGACACCAAGGAACAGGCGGGGACGCCTATTCGCTCAGCAAGGCTCCCCCCAACATTCCATCATTCCAGTGAAGTTATATTTACTTAGCGAGCTCTTCGAGCTTGACTTTCACGGCTTCGGCCCAAATGACATAGCCCTTCTCGTTCGGGTGGAGCATATCAGGCATGATCTCCTTGGTGAGTGTCTTGCCATCTGTATCCAAAAGTTTCTTGTTAATATCCAAGAAGAAGACGCGCTTATCATCAGCCAGCTTCGCAATCATCGCGTTCACCTTGTCATTACGTACACGCGGCTGATCCGTATCCTTAGCACTGCGCGGGAAGATCGCGAGCATGAGAATCTTGGTAGTCGGCGACTTTTCCTTCATCTTTTCCAAAATAACCTTGATGCCATCAAATGTATCTTCAGCTGTCTCTTTGTCAATACCGCGGTGTCCTGTATTGTTCGTGCCTATCATCAGCATCGCGACCTTTGCATTGACCTTCTTCCAGTTGACATTGTCAATAACCCAAATAGTGTTCTCGGTACGGTCACCGCTGGTCGCAATATTCAGAATCTTCTTGTCACCAAAATATTGGTCATAAACCTTCTTGCCCTTGCCTTCCCAGCCATGCGTAATCGAGTCCCCCATGAATACATAAGTATACTCATTGCTTTGCGACGCAGCAAAACGCTGCTGGATACGCGGATTGATCTTGGGTGCCGGTTTCGTTGAAATCTCACTGGCCTGCACGGTGCCTGCGACAACAAACATTGCCATCACTACTGAACTGTAACTCTTCACTCATACCTCCTTGGTTGTTATTTAATTTTTTGAGTCTACCAAACCCGCATCCTCTACGCCATCAAAATTTCGCGCCGTGGAATCCTAATAAGCTTTCTTATACTGGATACCGGACAATCTGAATTTCGTTTCAATTTCTGCTTTATCAACAGCCTTCATATAGGCCTCTTCCGGCGTAATCTGTTTCGTGAGCGTTAAACGCGTCAGTTCATCGCAGAAGTTCTGCATACCGACATTCTTACTGGTTTGAATAACGGAAGGTAGCATGTGTGTTTTGGCTTCACGAATCAAGGCAGCCACTGGACTATTGACGACAAGAACCTCAAAAGCCGCGACACGACCACCATTGATTTTATGACACAACGTCTGCGCAACAACACCCTTCAGCGAATCCGCCAACATGGAACGAATCTGATTTTGACGATTCGCAGGAAATTTATCGATAATACGATCGACTGTTGCAACCGCATTGTTCGTATGCAACGTCGCAAAGACAACGTGTCCAGTCTCCGCTGTTTCAATCGCTATTTCCATTGTTTCCAAATCGCGAATTTCACCGACGAGCACGATGTCAGGATCTTCGCGTAAGACCGCGCGCAAGGCACGGGCGAAGCTTTGTGTATCCCGATGAACTTCGCGCTGATTAATCGCACACTTCATCGGCGTATGCACGAATTCAATGGGGTCTTCAATGGTGATAATATGTTCTGTCCGATTACGATTGATAAAGTCAATCATAGCCGAAAGTGTTGTCGACTTTCCAGAACCTGTCGGCCCCGTCACCACGATAAGCCCCTTGGACAACATACAGAACTCTTTAATCACGGGAGGCAGACACAGTTGCTCAAAGGTCGGAATTTCATCTGGAATCACACGAATGACAGTACCATAGCCATTCATGTCCCGAAAACCATTCACACGAAAACGTGCTAAGCCTTCAATGCTATAAGCACAATCCGTATCCTTGGTCTGACTAAGCTCCTCGAAATTCTTTGGCGGAAAAATATCCTTCAGTAGTCCCAACACTTGGTCGCTGCTGACAACGGGTTCGTTTTCTAACGCTTGAATAATACCATGCACACGAACATGTGGGACGCGATTTGCATACAGGTGCAAATCGCTTCCACTCATGGACACTAATTTCACCAGCAACCGATCTATTCCTGCCATGTTACGATTCCTTTACTCATCTAAAAACGATTACTGCTGTGGAGGCTGCTTCAGATTCAACTTCAGAAACTCAGCCTTGGTCTGATCACCAGGTTCCTTGCGTTCGCCATTCACAATTTCGCGTCCGATCACGGCATTCTTCGGCAAGCCAACATCCTTCTTCATGGTCGCCGGATCAGCAAGACCCACCGTGACAAAGATAATAATTTCCTTCTGCGTTTTGACGCGGCTCTTCCAGCCGAAGAGATATTCCCCTAAGTACGGGATGCTACGCAAATACGGAATGCCATTATCAACCGAGTCCTCCTTAGTCTTTGAAAGTCCACCAATAACGGCCGTATAGCCATCATTCATGGTAAAGGTCGTATTGATACGTTTCATATCGAGGATTGGATATCTTGGCAGGGGCGGATCGTCTTTAAGACGATTTTCAGCCTTGATTATTTCATATTCGCCAATTTTAGAACTAATAGCAGGCTCAATCACAACTGTAATTAAACCCGTTGGGCTCACACGCGGAGTAACCTTCAAGGTGATGCCATAGCTAAAGTATGCTTCGCCAACAAACAATTCACTCTTTCCAGGAATGACGGTCAACTCCGAAGTGATATCCAACTGATCCATGCTCACGCCTGTACGGGTGGAACGGATGGTCACGTTCGGTTCCTTGGTGGTCATATCAATGGTCGCCTGTTCTTCATTCGCAATAATCACCCGGGGATTGGAGAACGTTGTGACCCCATCCAACTGCTCGAAAAGATTCATGGTGAGTTTGAATGCATCAACGCTAAGCAATCCGAGATCACCTGTCACGAGTTTTGCACCCAATACATCGAGCGACTCTGGACCCAACCATGTAGTACGTTTTACATCATCAATCACATTAGGGGTTAAGGTAGCCCCCCATCCTTCCGGCGTTCCAAGAGAGCCCCACTTCAACCCTAGCTTTTTGCTTGCATTGGAATCCACTTCCACAAAGCGCGCTTCGATATAGACTTGGGGGCGCTGCACATCGATCTGTAATAATATCTTTTCGCATTCATCCAGTTGTTGCTGCGTTGCCGTGACGATCACGGTATTGGCGGAGGGGAATGCGGAAACCGTACCATTGACAGACGCGCCAAGTGGGGCGGCACCTGTTCCGACCGGCATCGAAAGGTCGAAGGCCGACTTAAAGAGTTGCGCGACATCCGCTGAACGTGCGAATGACAGCTTGAAGGCCTTCGTAAATTTCGGGATCATGGTTGATTTGTTTCGAATCAGATAAATACTGCTCCCAACAGGTTGCTCAACCGCCTCCAATCCATGGGGGATCAAGATCGAATCAAGCCCCTGCTTCCAGGGTACATTGTCCAAACGCATGCTGATGGCAACTGCATTCAAATTAGTTCCTGCGGTGATCAGATTTGCGCCCGTCGTATCCCGGAACGCCTTAATAACATCCTGGAGTGGCGTATTATCAAACGTCAAGGAGATCGGAACCTCAACACCAATGGCCTTTGCTGGCTTTGCAACTGGAACTACTGCTACTACAGCGACTTCCTTCGGTTTGGCCGTTTCAACGACCGGAACCGCTTCCTGTGCAATCAGGCATGTCGTACTCACAAAAAAAAGACTCGCTAATACGCAATAATACTTCGTACTCATTTTATTCATACTTACTCCTTGTTACTGTTCTACTCCTTGTTCAGCCTTCCACACATCCTCATCTCAAAACAAAACCTATTATTCGAGATTACTCCCGCACGGCTTCCAGAGGGACAAGATTCAACTTGCGTTCCTCTGGCAACTCAACGCGCCAGACAAAAATGATACCCTGATTCGTGACCCTAAGCTTTTCACCTACGCGATAAGACTTCCCGCTAATCAGCACAATTTGTTTGTTTCCAGAGCTCGCAAACCCATTCACCTGTAATAACTGGCGTGCAGCATGCCAGTCATCGGAAGTTACCCCTTTGTGAGCCTTCTCAACACGAACAACACTATTCGTCAGCTGAGACTCTCCGACCAGCCTTGTCACATTCTTAACCTCATATCCAAGGGGGAAAAATGGATCACGTCCAAAGACCGACATCGTCAAGCCAAAGGCTAAACACCAACCCCCACACGCTAACCGTCTTCTTCGCTGGAAATTCATGATTGTCCCCTTTTTCTTTTACTTTTGCCCTGCGGGACCTGCCAATAACCATTCATACTTCACGGGCCATTCAAACGTGATGACGGCCTTATGACATTCCGGTGTTTGTAATTGTGTAAGAATAACCAACCCAGAAAGAATAGTCAAGGGGTACTTATTCTCGGTCTCCTGTATAAATCCGATAATTTGCTCAAAGGAACCTCGGCCAATAAACTCAATGGGTTGACGTGCATAAATCGTTTCAGGAACAGGCGTCGGCAAGCGTAACAAGATGGGCGGATAGTCTTTAACGCCCTCAAGCTTAAAGCCAGTTGTTTGAGCAACAGGTCCCATCAGTGATTTCGCGCCCATCCACAGAGATCCCAAATAAGGCACAAGCGTTCCAGTCGTTATCCATTCATCCCGTTTTAATTTTAATTGCGCTGTCTTCTTCACTTGTTCATCCGTCTTCTTGATGTCTGCGATCATGGTCGTCAGCGTACTTTGCAATGCATTGACCTCTTTCTGTACAACAACACAGCGCTCACGCAACGGGAGAATCAACAAAATAATGACCGCTATTCCGCCAAGTAAAGAAAACACGGTGACTCCAATCGAAACAAGAACTGGTTTCGAAAGATTCTTTATGGATTCAATGGATACGTTCATCGAAACCTCCGGGGCAAACAGTCATATACAATGTCAAACAAAACGATCTCTTGTTGGTGTCCCTCACCGAATGGTGCCGAGGCAGAGAATAACTCCTCCTGAAAAGAGACCTTTGGTTTATTTGTTGGACTGATTAACGATGTGAAGGCAGGACCTTGGAGTGCTTGCAAAAGGCTGTTCACCTCACCTGGATTGTCTCCCGACTGAACAGAACGTCCAACGAGACGAAGCGTGACACCCTCTATCTGGTTGGTAGGGCAGAGTTTTGCCAGCTCAAGCACATTCTGGGGACGCGACTGGAGTCCATTAAAAGGCGCAACGGTCTGCGTCCGCAACCGAAGCTCTGTGAGCTGTATACGACTAGACACGCAATTGGTCAAGTTCGCCAGTGTTGTCCCGACTGCATTCTTAGATGCTCGATAAAATTCAAGTTGCTGGAGTTGCGCCGTCAACTCCTTCTCCTCGGCACGCTCCTTCAAAACGTACGCATGCTTTGTTTTTAAGTTGCCAATCTCAGCCCTCAGGAGTTGTTTTTTTAATGCAACCCCATTCACCTGCGTAATTTCCTCCATCCATACGACAACAGGAGCCAACAGGCACAGCAGCCCCAATACAGGTAAAATAAAACGCATACGAAAGGGTCTTGAACTCAGACGTTCATGCTCCAAGAGAAAATCAAAATGGAGTGTATTATTATCGTTCATAACGTCTCCATAACAGATAATGCGGCGCCTGCGGCACCTGCAAAAAGCGACTCCACGTCAGCAAGTTTATTGGGCAATACCACGGCATCCTTCGCCAAGGGTAAGCCATCCAAAGGACGGCAGTAGATTAATTCTTTGCCGATCATCTTTTGAAATAAGTCGTTCCAATAACGCCCCCCGACCAATACGCCAGAGATAAAAAAGTGACTTGCAGGTGCATTACGACGACGTGACAAATAATCGTTCATGATTTCAACCTGCCGGAGTAAAGGCTTCAGAATAGGTTCGAAATAGGGAGATGCATCCATGGCGTTTTCTTCTAGAAGTTGCTGCACCAAGATCGGGGACAACTGCATTTTAGAAGCCACTTCCTGTTGTACGTGTGATGAACCCAAAGGGAACTCGCGATAAAGCACGGGGATACGATTTTGAAACGCCACAAGCGTCGTACAGTGAGACGACACGAAAAGAGCAACACTCGAACCTTCCGTTTTCTCGACAACAGGATGCTGATTAAAGCCATTCATGAGTGCTAACTGGGTGATCTGAAGCGAGCAAGCTGTTGGTGCACGCCCTTCTGGGAAAAGACGGGCCGCCCACGCGGCTTGAAACTCAGGAATCCCCGCGACCAGATCAGGCATATCCGTCCCAAACGCACGACGGATATCCCGATACTGACATTGCTTCTTTTCAGGAATTTCTTCATTCGCGCCTGACGTATGCCTCAAAAAAGACAATTTCGATGTTACCGCCAAAGCCGCAGACGGCGCGCAGAATGGTTTCGGCAAACTCCAAAATAGAACATTCGGGGAAAGAGCTTCCTCGTTCTGAGGCAATGTGTCCAAAAGATCAAGAATTCCAATTGCCTTGATTTCAATACCCAGATTTCCCCTCACAAGTCTCACGGCCGGAACGCCTGACAAACCAGACCCCAACTCAATTCCAACAACATCCGTGTACTTCTTTTTAAAAAACTCTGCTATGCGCGGTTTTAAACTCAAAGGTTTCATGTTTAATTAAAAATAGCAAAAAACGTGCCAACAGCACAAGGGATAGCAAGACGATCAGAGGACGGCTTCCAAGTAGAACGTAGCTCTCATAACTGCGCAATTGCGATGTTACTTTCGCAAACGTGAAAGCTTTTCGCATTAATGAGAAGCCAAGTTGATAATTTTAACCGCAAGAATACCAAAATAGAAACGGTTAAGCAGCTTACATTCTCTGGCACATTTTATGCTTTAATAACGATATATGAATAATAATACCCTTTTATCATCTCGAACAATTAAAATTGACATACGCCCTCTTGCGTACGACATAAACAATACGAAGCGGGGTAAACGTTTGACGCGCGAGCAGGACTTGTTAAGTCAGATTGATTACAGGTTTTTGTTTGATCGCGCTTACGACGCCATTTTACTGACCGATTCAGACGGTCACATTCTTACGTGGAACAATCGAGCCGTGGAGTTTTTCGGCTACACGGAAGAAGAGCTTTCGCAATTGTGCCTTAAAGAGGTGGTTGCCGGGCTTAATGATATGCTTCTCGCGACTATTCGGGAGACGATACAGCGGGGGCAGCACATGCGGATTCAGGCCTTTTGCTTACTCAAAAGCGGCGATATGAATGCCGTCGAGATCGTCATTGCGGGAAACGGGTTAAAAGAGCCCCACCGTTTTTGTTGCCTCATCAAGAACATACAGTCCCGTTGGCAGACCGAACAGAACCTTAATTCAGCTTATCACGCTATGGATAACACTGACTCTGGCATCGGCATTGTCAACATGAACGGTATCATCATTTATTCAAACCGTATGATGACTAAATTACTTGCGGAGGGCGACGAATCAGCCGTCCTTGGGAAAAAACTCTCTTTTTGGTTTGACGATCAGATCGTTGTTGAACCCCTTCTGAAACAGATTGCAAATCGCGAGTGCTGGTCTGGGGAATATAGCATTCTCCTGGGGCAAAAGAGCTGTTGCTTCAGCCTTTCCGCAGTCCCAGACATCAACGCCGACAATGAACTCGCGGGTATGGTTCTTTCGATTCGAGACATTGCTGACCGCCGCCGCATGGAGATTGTCGAACAACAGGCAGCCCGGAACCAAACCGTTTTGGAAAGTTTGGGCTCCATTTGTCTTTCACTGACGCAGCCAACGACTGTCCTATTAACCAGTATCGAACTCCTCAAAATGGAAACCGGCATTGATGAAACTCAGCGACGAGAGATGATCTCACTCTGTTACGATACGGTACTTGAGATGCGCGAACAATTGGTGAAGATGAACAGCCGCTGTGCAGAAAAAAACTCCCCTTGAACATATGAATTTTTCGTGAGCATATACGCAGGTCAATCGAAAAGAGTCGTTGGATGTTAAACAGTGCTAAAAGGTCTACGTTACGCAATCGGGCTGGCTTCACGATGATCGAAGTCGTTATTGGCTCGGCGATCTTGGTGATTGTTTTCCTTGCGATGCTTGGTTCCGTTTCAACCTCACGCAAGATTCAGTCCTTCACTGAAAATCGATTGTGGAGTCTCCACGTCGCGCGTCAGGCCCTCGAGGAATACGGTGCGCTGGCGTATGATTCCCCAGCCTTCGCCGTAGGAACAAAAACGAACGGAAGAGCGATCTGTACCGTCAGTGTTTTGAGTGGCGAAACAACTAAGAATGTTACCGTGGTCGTCAATTGGATTGAGCCTGACAGGCGGACTAATTCAATTTCCCTGACGTCATACTTCAGTAGGAGTTTGCACAAATGAAGATTATTATACAGATACGCCGTCGAGGGCGACGCGGATACACACTCACGGAAGTGTTGCTGGCTTCCTCTATATCGCTGACGGTCGTAGCTGTTACGATGGGAATTTACATCGGTATTTTTAAATCATGGCGCGGTATTGAGCAGCGCATGCAGGCGGATCGCGACGTGAACATTGCAATGAGTCGTATGGTTTACGGTATGGGTGATCGCAGCGGTCTTCGAACGGCATCAAATGTCACAATAGTCACCAACACACCAAGCGGCGGCTGGACGTTGACATACGGAACCGGCTCGGAGGTACCACAAACAAACAGCATCGTCTATTCCTCAACAACCAAAACGCTGGTGTTTAACCCGGGATCGCAAATCCTAGGAAGGGACATTTCCGCCGCAATACTTAACGTGCAGGCGCATTCGTTAATCGTCACGCTGCGGGTTAACCGAGTGGATGGAACTTTGCAAGTCCAGAGAGAGGTAGGTTCTCGGATATTTTGGCGCAATTGAGCATTGGAAAAGGAGGTTGATTATATTAACACAAGACCAGTAGAGTTGAACAGTAAACGCACCGGATCAACGATGATCGTTGTGATGGGGATGACGCTGCTGGGAACTTTGGCGGCTGGCTCCATCATATCAAGCGTTTTGGCTCGGTTGAATCAGGGCGACAAACAAGTCTGCCTGGAACAAGCTTTTTATATTGCTTCGGCAGGGGCTGAACGAGCAGCAACCTTCGTAGCTGCTGGCAATGAAACATCGACAACCCTGAATGGAACCCTCGGCACAGGTAGTTATGTGGCTACAATTGTGGCCACGCAAGGCTCAGGCGGTGAGTTTAATTTTGACGTCACTTCGGTGGGTACCGTAAAAGGGGTTAACCACACCGTCACTTTGCATGGTCTGCGGCGTGTCAGTTGGGCCCGGTACGCGCTTTGGTATGACTCCGAGGCGCTTACGCTCTGGATGGGCGCTGGCGAGAAATTCGGCGGCCGGGTTTACTCCAAACCCCAATTACGTTTCGACAACACTGATCTTGCAACCAAGGGCCAAGTCCGCTTCTCCGATCAGGTCTGGTCTGGGGCATCCAGCATCACATTGGCAACCGGCACAGCCCCCGTTTTCGAAAAGGGCCTGGCGCTCAGCGCAACAATGGAAACCATGGCATCGGTAGACTTCTCGTCTCTATTGACGGTAGCCAAGGCGGCGGGGCTAGTGCTGGAGGGCCCGACGACGATGGTGCTCGACGGCACGACCATGAAAATCACGAACACCCGTAAAAAATGGTCCGATAAGGTTGTATCGATTCCTGCTAACGGCACGGTCTACGTCAAGACGGCCACCAGCGGGAAAGGTACTAAGACCGGGGACATCACCGTGTCGGCCCCGAATGGACTGGGCAGCCGGCTGACCCTCGTATCCGATAATGATATTAATATTGTCGACCATGTCCGATACAAAACAAACCCGCAGACCGACCCCGCCTCCACGGATGCGCTCGGACTGATCGCGAAACACGATGTCGTTGTTCAGCCCGACGCGCCCGATGACGTGGATATTTATGCGCATATTATTTGCCAGACAGGCGGGTTTGGAGTGCAAGATTACAGCACAGGGTCGTATCGCGGCAATCTGAACGTCTACGGCGGGATCGTCAACCTTGTGCGAAACGCTGTCGGACAAATCGGCAGATCAGGGTATTCGAAAAACTATATCTTTGACGTTCGGTTTGCAAAAACGCCGCCACCCAATTACCCCGTCGTGACCGATGAACTTGAATGGACGGAGTGGGACGGATGAAAACTTTTTATCGTTACTGGGTCTTGTTGCTGCTTTTAGGGTGTGGCAAAGAGGCGCCACGCCAGCCTGATCAACGTATTTACTATCCGGCTCTCAACGAGTCTCCTCCTCCTCCGTGGCCTGAACCGCCGCCACGCTCCGATGTGATTCCCCAACCATCGGACACTACGCCAAGTATCATCACCGGCGACCGATGGATCGACCGGATGGATGAGCATGAAAAACTGATCAAGAGTTTGAGGGAATATTCAGCCTCAGCAGCCCCGGGCGACCCCTTTGCCTTGACAGAGAAGGAGATTATTGAACTTTCAAAACTCGAAGATGTCCGAATTAACTGAGGAAATAATATGGGATTAATGGACTTTTTTAGCAAAAAGAAGCCGGATAACAAACAGCCTACAGCCGTTGAGTATGTCGAATGGATGTTGAAATACATGGTGCGCACGTCACGTACCGAACTGGTCATTGACACCCGACGACCTGTGCTTGGAAATGTTTCAACCCCACAACTTGATGCTCCTCCTTGCATACCTGATGCGCGTGCTGTCGTCAACCGATTAAAGATTCTCGCAGGGATCAACCCGATGAGCAGGCAGCCTACATCAACGGGGACGGTTTTTCATCGGCCGCGAACGCATGATACCGTATATGTCTCCACCCAATTTCAAGACGATGCTGAAAAGACCCTTTGTACCATTCGTCTGAATATACGGAACAACCGTGTATGATTTTTACCTCTACGGTACGCAGGTAATTTACACATGGCAAACATTCCTTTAAATGATGCGTTTCGTCTTGTCCGCGAATTTGGCCTGCTGATTAATCAAGTCTCTGTTTATGGCATAGCCCACAAAGTCATCGAGGGACAAGCCGTTGCTTTCTTTAACAGTTTGATACAACTTGTGACGCGTTATGCGGGTGTTGAATTTTCTATTCAAGGAGAAAAACTAGCTGTTAACGGCTCATCTGACGGCATCGATCAAATGACGATGCGAAACTTAAAAGAAAAGATGATGCTACAAAAATTGCCCAATATCGCTTTTTTACCGATACTCACACAATGCGAGTTCCTCACGTTTCTTTCTTATTTGGGGACTCCTCCTGTCAAAATTCAAGAACAGGGTGGATTTGCAGTACTCCTTAAAGAGGCAAATATCAAAGGCATTCGTATTGATCATGTTGTTGTCAAGTATGTCAGCGCAAAAACAATGTCAAGAGCGCCTGCTCCCAATGCATGGATAATTGGAGAAAAAACAGCAGAAAAACCTGTTGACCCTTCGCAACTTGTACTCGCGCAAGGACGCATACGTCGGAAGCAAGTCCAAGCCGAATTAGATTCTCTGCTCTCCGAAGTCGCGCAACTGATTTCAAGCAATAGTGATCCTGAAAGCGAAGAACAGAACCAAAAAGTGGTCGTGAAACTCCGCTCTATTCGTGACACCTTACGTAAAGCAAGCACTCCCTCTAAAGAGCATATTTTAACTCTACATGGACAATCCAATCACCCTGCCTCAGAAATAATTCGAACAGATGGCCTTGCACAGAAACTTCAACCGCTTAGACTGACACATAAAGAATATATGGAACGCTATGCGGAGTTAACGCAAGAAATTGCACAGCCACTCACCGTCACGAATGGTGTGATTGAATTACTGCGAAAAGGACAAGCCGGATCATTAAATGAGACGCAAACGCAATTCCTCAATTTAGCTCTTGATAGCGTAGATCGCGTCAATCAACTTATCAAATATATGCACACCCTCTCTGGCGAACCCGAGTCTTATCTGCCAGATGCGAAAATCGTAAAAGAAACATACATCTAACGGGTCTATAAAAGCAAGAAAGGACGTGGATTAATCCTCGTCCTTAACTTGTCAAAATTCAGCTTAAAAGCTTATTTATAAAGTGAATGTACGTATTCTGTACCCTGCGCATCCGGATTCGGGCATACGATCGTTGCCGCGACATCAGTCACAACATATGCTGCCTTGGATGATGGGCATTTTGGCTCAACTTTGACATAAGCAGATTCGCCACACAGAATTGCCATGCTAATCGTTGTATTACCTGCCAACAGAGCCTGTTCACGAGCTCCTTCAAGCTGCTTCATGTTAGCAATGCATGAATTCATCTGAGACGTCTTACGAGACCTCGGAAAGTTAGGTATAGCAATAGCGGCCAGAATTCCGATAATCGCAACCACGATCATAATTTCAACGAGTGTGAAACCCTTGCGGCTCATTTTCATAGTTTATTCCTTTTTAGTTAATACTTTTACCGGCAACTGCGTCGGTATGAATATTTAAGCAATTACTGTGCCAAACAACCAAGCGTATGCTCTAATTCTGCATCTTCTCGTCGTTGCGTGGTTGGAGCCATGCCAATCCGTATTCTCAGCCTAAATATTATCGTAAAAAAAGGCTCTTCACGGTTTGTCGAAAAAACTTCCTGAAAAGAAGCACCCAAG
>JBAXOG010000128.1:0-14554 GCA_037133395.1 bacterium
GAGTGTCACCCTATTTTAAGTTTTTGAAGCGCTCATTATCTGGTAGTTAGCACAAGAGGAATGGACTAAGATGCTGGATGGTTTCCTGAAGCTGATCGAGCAAGGGAGTAAACCATCCATGAAGAATCTCGCGGCGCAACTCGCGAAAGATAAAGACGAGGCCAAATACAAGATGGCTGTCGATGCGCTTTCCGAAGCGTATCACACAAAGAGCCTCGACCTTTTTCAGGACGAGTTCAAGCGTGATCCGAAAAACAACGAGGAGTTTCGGACATTCCAGACGAAGAACGGCGTACCGCCGGAATTTATCGGAGAATAGCGAATGCGTAAAGAGGGCATAGCGAACTGGAACGCGCTGGCGTGGGCTAAAAGCCTCGCCACGCGGAGAGCCAACGGGAGTGTGTGGGGATGGAACCACCGCACCCGCGCCGACAACACCGACAAGAACACTGTCGATGTTGCCTCTTCGCCTTTGCCCGTTACGGCTGATCCCTATACGCCTCCATCTCTTCGGGCGCGTACCGTCGAGGATGAAATGTCCTTTGTAGACGAAGAGGAATACCAGTCGTATCTTGATTCGCTCGAACGCGAACAGCGCTTCAAAGATGCCGCAGAAATGGGAATGATGATGGCCGTAGGCGCTCCCGGCATTACAAGAGCTGCAAAAAGTACAAGCCTCGCGCGAAAAACCGTATCAGCAATGTCCGACGCCGTGAACTCCCAGCGGGCGGTGATTACCGCTTATGACCTTTCCGCGCCGTTTCGGCAAGGGGGCATTCTGTCGGTCGCGCATCCTTCGAGGATCATCAATGCTTATGTCAACATGCTTCGCGCCGCTAAAAGCGAGAAAGCCGCTGCAGCGGTCACGAACGGGATCAAGAACCGGAAGTATTACGAACTTTATGAAGGTTCCGGGCTGTATCTCGCCGACACGGATGTAGGCGCGGAAGAGGTCTTCAAGTCAATCTTCGCGAAGAAGATCCCCGGCGTGAATATGTCCGAACGCGCTTATAACGCCTATCTCAACACGCTCCGCGCCGATAGCTTCGACTCGCTTGTGGACGCATTGAAGGCTGCCGCAAACAAGGATGCCACTAAAGCTGGATACAAGGCTTACGAAGAGTATGCAGGTACACTGACTGCAGACAGCTTCAGTTCCATGGATGATGCGCTGGCGAGTGTCAAGGGGGCTCAAAAGAAGATCGCTGATGAGATCCTAAAAAACTCGATCCAGAAAAAAGAGCTTGAGGCCATCGCGAATTACGTGAATGTCGCCACAGGGCGCGGTGATATCGGCGCGGCGGAAAAATATGCGGAAGAGCTTTCCACGATTTTCTTCGCGCCTAAGTTGACCGCCAGCCGGGTGCAATTTCTGGTCGGGCAGCCCCTGTACGGTGGCTCCATGCGAACGAGGCTAATAATCTCTGGCGAATATGGCAAATATCTCGCGGGGCTTGGGACATTGTACGGCTTGGCTGTGCTGAGCGGCGCGAAGGTGTCCTGGGATACGAGGTCGAATGATTTCGGAGTCATCCGCTACGGACAGAACAGGATCAACCCCCTGTCGGGCCTGGGCAAGCACGCGATATTAGCCGGGCGGCTGATATCCGGACAGTTTGTCGGCGCAAGCGGCAAGGCCGAATCGATCTACGACGACAAAGGGCGTAACAACTGGGACGATGTGACGGGACGTTACATCCGGTCCACGCTCGCGCCGCTGTACGGAACCGCTTACACGCTCGCCAAGGGCAGAGGCATCGACGGCAAGCCATACAACGTCAGCGATGTGCCTTATGACCTTGTGCCTCTATCTGCGCGAGACGTATACGAGCAATACAGAGACAACCCCGCCGGGATGGCGACAGCCATGTCTCTGATCTCGATCCACGGCGGCGGAATCGACACGTATGTAAAAAAAGAACCGCGCATGACCAAAGCGCAGGTGATCAAGGCGATTGAAAACGGCGAGGCCTTCGACGCGGTATCGCTCTACAAGTGAGGTGAAAGATGAAATTCAATTTTAACGAAGACGCATGGATACATGTCACGCCCCTGGGCGAGTACGCTCACGCCGGCGCGGGTGTGGTGCAGGTGATTGACGTTGAGGCGCTGAAAGCCATTACGGAAGACTTCACGGCGAAAGCTACCGCTGAAAACTTCCCGGGCTTGCTGGTAGACTTCGACCACTTCAGCATGGATACCGACAAATCAAGCGAAGCCGCTGGCTGGATCTCCGCCTTGCGTGCGGACACCGAAGGCCTCTGGGCCAAGGTGCGCTGGACATCCAAAGGCAAGGATGCCGTCGAAGGCGGCGAATATCGTCTTGTCTCGCCCGTGTTCCCGAAACCTTCCGACTGTGAAGTGCTTGGCGATAATCGTATACGTCCGCGTTCCCTCATGAGCGTAGCACTCACAAACGACCCGAACATCAAAGGCGGTCAGCCGTTGACCAACCGTGCCGAAGAAACGAAGACACCCAATCGCTGGACGAATGCGTCTCGCGCATCGGCACTGGCGGCACGCAGGGCAAAGAATGCCTCGCGTAAGGCAGCCGCGCAGACCCTGCTCAAGCATCTTGAAGCCGACCGTCAGGAGAAACGCTTCAATCTCAAGCCCGTCACGCCAGTGACCGAGGCTAAACCTGGCACGCTCGCCGGCAAGAGCTTCATCAGCAAGCCGATCATCCCCAAGACCCGTTTCTATATCGACGGTGCATGGTATGACAGCGACGGCACTTTCATCAGCCGGAACAAACCCGCAACCAGCCTCCGCAACCGCTCAGGCGGCGAGGAGAAGCTTTACAAGTGGGTACTCGGCGAGACCAAAAACGGAAAACATTGCGCTGACTGCGAGGATCGCGCGGGAAAGGTGAAGACTGTCGCCGTGTGGAAGGCTATGGGCAAGCCGCCGTGTAAATGTAAGTGCAGGCTGGTACCAGTGTAGAATAGTATTCCTTAAAAACACCTGATGCCCAGAATCAGCAAAGTTTGCCGGGTTTCAAGACCGGACAGTCGTGGGGGGAAGAATTCAAAACACCCGACGTCATTGGGCTTGGTCCGGAACAAGAGAAACACCGGGCATCATGGGAGTTCGCCCTGGTTTGGAGGAGCGTGAATTCATGTTCGGCCCAGCAGGAAATTGAGGGTTGATAATTGACGGGGCCTTGCTAACCTGCGGCTGTTTCGAATACGTAGATGGTGTGATCCGTGGAGGTGTTCCGATGGTTGGTTGCGTTGAGCTTGTTTTTGTCGGGTCGTTAGAGACATGAATATAATGGTCAAAAACAGTTGCTTCAACTGATTTTGTTTTCCATAGATAATCTCCAGTTTTACTTATTTCGTTTGCGTAGTAAGATGACTCCGATATCGTCACCATATCCCCACTTACGCCTTCTACTATGGCTACATGATGTATGGGTACGTCGTTTAAAACACGGTTCTGCTGGGCAATTGTACCTACGGCGGGAATAGAATCAGAATAGATTTTGATGCCAGCTACTGCGGCTACTGCGACTTTGGCCGGGTCTGGCCATTCTTCTGCATTTCCATGAAAACTGGTTAGTTGCTCCTCGGTATAGCCCAATTCAAGCATACGACCATAGGCATACCAAGTGCAGTTGCCGAGTGCATTATCAGGAGGGTAGCCGTGCGGATTAGGTGGTCGAGTTGAAGCTGGCGCAAATCCATTCTGCCAAAAAAGATTTCTGGTTGTGTAGCAACTACTCAACAAATCAGGTTGGCCCGACGGAATCGGAGTTGGCGGCACATTGCTAATGTAAGGAGTGGGCACAGTTGCTACCGGCGAGGGAACTGGCTGCGATGGGACTGGCTTTGCTCCCTGCGTAACTGTGAAACTGACTGGACGAGAAGACTGCCCATCGGGATTGTTCACCTGCACCGTCCAAGTGCCTACAGCGTTCACGTTATTGATTTGATAGTTGATTTGATTGTCCGACACGAATGTCAGTTTGGCAGCGAAACTGGTAATCGTGCCGCCTTGCGGCGGAACGAAGGAGAGTGTGGCTCTGTTCTGAAAATTGTTGCCTCTGATCGTCAGCGGCTGGTTGCCGTCCATCGGCAGCAATGAAGCAGGAGATACGTTGCTGATGAAAGGGGCAACTTCGGGCGCAGGAGTGTAAGTCGGCTGCGCAGGTGTGTAAACCGGTTTCGTTGTGACCGGGATGGTCTTCGAGATGGCCGGTGCAGGGGCTGGCTGCGTTCCCGTCTTGACTGTGAAACTGACTGGAGGAGAAGACTGTCCATCGGGATTGTTGACCTGCACCGTCCAAGTACCTGCGACGTTCTTGTTATTGATTTGATAGTTGATTTGATTGGCCGATACAAAATTCAGTTTGGCGGAGGAACTGCTAATTGTGCCGCCATCCGGCGAAACGAAGGAGAGCTTGGCTCGGTTTTTGAAATTGTTGCCGCTGATCGTCAGCGGTTGGTTGCCGTCCATCGTCAGCAATGAGGCCGGTGACACGCGGCTGATGAAAGGGGCGGCTGCGGGCTCAGGCGTATAAGCCGGTTGTGTTGGAGTGTAAGTCGGTTTCGTTGTGGCTGGAAAGGACGTCGAGGTGGCCCGTGGAGGGGCGGAAATGGCTTGAACTATAAAATCAGGATTGTTTGCTGGAACCCAAACACCCATCAAACCGGCACTATTTACCACGCGATAACGCCACCCATAATTTCCCGCCGCAAGGCCAGCAGCCACTGAAATTCCTGGGCGACTACCACTGGCGACGAACGAACTAACATGGTTTGGATTGCCCGTCCATCTCGCGGGCAATTTTTGCAACTCCACCTGCATTTGAACCTTAGCTCCAGTGGTATCAGTGGGCGCACAATCAAGAAACAACCCCGCTCCAGCAGGAATTGTCCCGGAAGGAGGGATTACCGCGCCTGTATCCGCTCGATACTGCTGAGCGTTCTTCACAGTTAATGTCGCGAATGTGGTGGACGGCAAGACAAAACACATGAGAAACAGGCAGACAATCCTTGAACAGAAGATACGACCTTTTGCAGGCGACGGTGTGCTCATAAATTTTCGCTCCGGTTATCGGTTATACGGATTCGGTGAAGATTGGCCGGCGGCGCCACTCGCCGCCCCCTCCATCAAGGAGTTTGGTATGCGCGCCGCCCCACCAACCGCCTGGCCGGTTTTGTTTGCGCCTTGATTGATGCGTTTTAGTTCAGACGCGCATCCACTGACCCAAAGCCAGCTCATGGCACCCAGCAATATAAGAAAAATTTTCCGCATGGCATTTGGGTTCATTGGGCTTTTACCATGTCGCCGACCTTGATTCCCGCCAACGGGGCTTCGGATTTAGCCTTGGCGTATTTTTCCTCGATATGTGTAACTTTTATCGATCCTTTCTTAGCCAATTCGGTTCCAAGTTGATCGCCAGTGTCAGGATCAACAAGCGATTCTCCGACGCTGTATAGGATAAAAGTGTCGCCTACCGACATACCGGCACTTGTACCTCCACGAATTAACAATTCGTCTTCCCCGTTGATTTTTATGACGCGCCCCTGGAACGGAACGTCCTTCAATCTGGATGCAATCTTGAAAACGGCATCGTCGATGGCTAGTTGGGTTGCTTTGCCAAGGGGCGTGGTTTTGAAACTGTCCGATTGGAATGAGACGCCACTGCTTTCGTACCCGCCGCCAAAAGTTCCCGAAGTGGCCTTGCCTTCGACGCGCTGTGAATCCAGTACCTCGCCGGTGGTCGTATCAATCAATCTTATAATCAACCCCACATGAGCCTCACTGCGATTGTCGCCCAAGTTAAATCCGCCGCCGGAGCCAAAGAACCCCCCGGGTATTGGAATCTTAATTTTCTTTCCGCTACCACCGCTGTTGGCTTCAAATTCGGTAATGGTGCCCTTGATGAGAATTTGCGCGCTGACGAGTTTTCCACTCTGCGCCGAGTTCGATTTCGCCATCATTCCTGCTTTTTTTATTTTTTTTTCGTCCTCCACGTCACCTAACGTCTCGCGCTCCACAACCGTAAAACATTTGCTTTGCACCAAAGCATCGGAAAGTTGATCTGCCATGCCTTCGTCGAGCGCATATTGCCCGCCGCCACTAACCCCCGTCCGGTTTTCAAAACGAGAAACGGCTACGACTTTTTTCAATCTGGGCGGAGTTATTACCCGGACGGGCATTGAATTGGACGCTTCGTTTGTGGTGCCTGCCGTGCCACCAGCGAGCGCACCATTACCCTGACCATTACCTATATTGGCCGGGGTGGGTGTTGACGAATCAGGGGTCGAAGCTTGCGCCGACGGAACATACGGTATTTGACAGCCGGCAAAGATAAACACCGATACAATCAATGGTAACACATTGATGCCAAAACGTGAGGACATGGTTTGAATTTTCATACGAGGTTTTTTCCGACTGCATTTGCAGGTTTGATTAACTTCACTATTATCCCATAGAATACGCCAGAAACTTTCTAACAACTACGATTGGCATTCATTATGAGGCGGGGGAGAAAAATAGTCAATCGCGGAATTAACTATTTTCTGAATTGCGCAAAGACACAAAGAGCGTGTTTTATTAAGTGGAAATTAGTAAAGTTTGCCGTCCATTCCCATCCAGCCCTTCTCCGTTTTTGTGAAAATCAAGGCACCGTCAGGCGTATGAGCGACTTCACCCTTCTTGTGGCCCTGTGTCATGAAACCACCGGGCGTGTCCTTAAGGTAAACCGCATCCCATATGCATTGCACTGTGTACGTTTCCTGGCCGAAGGTACTGCTCGAAACGGCATTCACTTTCTTGAAGTTCTCAATACGACAGTTCCCGTCCTGTGCCATAACATTTTCAACCATGCGTAGGCATGCCCGTTCGGATGGCTTTCCAGAACATCCCGTTAGTCCTAGAATCACCGATGCAATGAGTACGCATCCCAGCCCGTGTAGTCCGCTTTTCGTCAGTTCTGCATTCTTCATCCGTTCCTCCTCTTTCTGTTTGTGTTGCCGAATGTCTTATTGTTCGGCGATTTATGGCCTATCGCTAATTTTGCGCAGGTGCCGCTCCATTTTCTGCATCAGAGAGATCACTTCTGCCGTCCCATACACCAACAGACCTAACATCAGGCCGGTGCAAGAAACCTTTAGCCACACGACAAAAGACGAACTGTCACTACCGTATGACATGCCGAGAGCGATCCATTTAAAGAACCACGCCTGTATTAACGAGCATAAGAACAGCATTACGCCTATTATGCGTAGGCCGATCACCAGAAAATTCAATATGCTGGTCTCACTCTTCCCTATAATGACATTCATGCTGCCTTTCAACGCAGCCTTGCCGAGTTGCTTGGCAATCTCAACATTCACGTCTGGCACCTGATTCTGTTCCGTCATGATTTTCCTTCTTTCTGTTGGGAGTTCTGTTTTGAACGGCGTAATGCTCCGTTTTCATTCCGCCGAACACCTTGGTTTGCCAGCACGAGGCCTGCTGCGTGTGAGCGTACGAGATAATCTAGTTGAGGTAGGACTCGGGGCCGCAAAAATTCAACAATTAAAGCCAAAAAGTCTTCGCTCCGAGGATTCGGATGGTTTCCCGATACGCCGTAACGAGCACATTATCCTCTGTTAGCATCTTCATAATGCGTATCGCAGCCTGTGACACCGACAGCACATTCATCAACTTGCATGAGAGTATACCCATTTGGGGAGGGGTTGGGCAAGAGTAATTCCTAATTTTATACAGAATTTTATACAGAACGCATCGTTATGTGAGGGATTTCCAGCTCAGGCGGCGAGGATAAGCTTTACAAGTGGGTGCTCGGAAAGACCAAAAACGGAAAACATTGCCCCGACTGCGAAGCCCGCGCCGGCAAGGTTAAAACCATTGCCGAATGGCGGACCATGGGCAAGCCGAAATGTAAATGCAAGTGCAGGTTGGTGCCGCAATAAGAGCCACCGACATCGCCTTTACCTATCATCGTGCTCCGCTACTGCGTGGCACCGTCGCAAATACACGCGGAATAAAATCCGCTGGACAAGCAGCTTTGCTGTAGAGTACACTTCTCACGTGAAGTTATTTTTGAGTTGAATATTTGCGGATTTTTTGGCTGTAGGTTACGGGTTCGTCCGTAAAAGAGGCAGTAGTATTCAGAAATCATCCGAAGATCGTATCGCTATAAAGGAGAATTACTATGTATTTCTTAATCAGTTTCATAATCAATGCAATTCTTTTCCTGATAGTTTATCTAATTTCTAAGAAATGGTCGATTCTTTCGATTGTGGCAGGGATTCTGGGTTTTGTCATTTATTTTTCGAAATTCCAGCAATTCTCTGGAGGAATGTATCAGTACGCTTCTGTATTCGATCATACGCTAACTTTAATGAAAATATGGTACTTCATTCTGATGTTATTCTGGCTTGCAATTGCTGTAAAAACAGGTGTGAAATTATTTAAAGGAACCAATTCCGAACAATTTATTCAGTCGATTTCACGCACGTTAAAAACCATCACTTTACCCGCAAGTGTTGATTCAGAAATTCTTACCAATGCAAGCATATTGGAACTTATCGAATGCGGTCTAGGAGAAGAAGTGATTCAGGAGAAAATCAGACACTCACGTTGTTCTTTTGGTTTAGCGACCTCAGATATAGCAAGCTTGAAGAAAAACAAGGTATCGGATTTGTTGATAGCAGCTATGATTAAAGCTCAATCTGCACGCGGAATTGCTTCCTCTAGCAATTCCGACAAAGCATCACAACCATTCCACCATCCAGGGGCAGAGGGGAAATCAATGTCGATTTCTTCTACAAAATCAGAGCCCATTACACCAGACCCAGATCCCAAGACAGGACGATATGTGATTTCTTAACCCCGTGCGACCACTTGTTTTTGAATTGGCGTTCTGGGGATCAAGCGATTTGTTTTTTTGAACTTAGGGATTGCCTATTTCACAATTACCTGTTTAGTTGAAGCTAATTGGTGGAATGTGTTTATGTTTCGTTTTGCTACGGATAAACGAACGAGATTTGCGGCATGGAGCCGCAGAGCACAGTACTTTAAAAAAGGAAAACAACCCATGAAGACTGTTACATTTTTGACTTCAATCCTACTGGCAGGTGCACCTTTCGCCAAGGCCGAGTTGGATTTGGGGTGGGGGAATAACCAACGTTCCGATCAAACAATTAACATGAGTATGACACCATCGCAACCAGAACCAGACCAAGATGTTCAAGTAGAACTTGGAAGCGCCAAAGTTAATATAAACGTTTCGCACATAACATGGTATGTGGATAGAAGCAAAACAAAAGAAGGCCTTGGCGTGAAAGAACTTTCACTTAAGTCAAAGGGTCTTGGAAAGCCAACACTAATTAAAGCCGTTGTTGTCGCAAAAGATGGTTCAAAGTTTGA
Source organism: bacterium (assembly GCA_037133395.1). Lineage (GTDB taxonomy): Bacteria > Verrucomicrobiota > Kiritimatiellia > RFP12 > UBA1067 > CAIZQW01. The sequence goes on from JBAXOG010000128.1 coordinate 9,388, forward strand.
AATCTCAAGTGTGATAGTACCAAAGCGGCTGAGCATTAGAATTGAACCTGTACCCAATTGCTCGAATAGACTTGTTAAAGTCATTGCTGTGGCAGAAGTAATCGACCCTTTAACAGGCAAGCTGATGTTAGACGAAGATTTATTTTATAAATGGTCTTTTAACAACACAGTTGCAGGAGCACTTTGTGGGCTAGGAAAGGATTCCATAGTATTGAAGAGAGGCAGTTTCGTTGATAAATTGATTGAAGTGGTTGTACGTAACGCTAAAGGTGAGACCATTTTTGAAACGAGTAGAATATTTAAAGAAAAACATATTCAGTCATTGTTTGACCAGGCAACAAACACTAATAACAACAGCAGCGAAACGGGTATATCTGCAAAGAACGGCAACATTACGACATTACCAGAAAAAGTTTTCCAAGGAGGCGCTTTCTTATATTCGTCTAATCATTCGACCATCACAATCATAAAATACACCGGTCACAGTGGTGAAGTGACCGTACCGAGCGTGATCAACAACAAGCCAGTCACAGGGATCAAGACATGGGCGTTTAGGGGTTGTACTAGTATTTCAAGTGTTACGATTCCCAAGACTGTTGTCAACATTGGAAGCTACGTATTTGAGGGTTGCACAAAACTTACTTCAATAATGGTAGAGGAGGCCAATGTATCCTACAGTACCATTGACGGTGCTCTTTTTAACAAAACAAAGACAGAGCTAATACAAGTTCCGATCGGCAAATCAGGCAACTATATTATTCCCAACGGTGTTACCAGTATTGGAAATAATTCATTTGAGAGTTGTACGAAGTTACAGAACATTGTTATTCCAGCTAGCGTCACCTTCGTTGGCAAACATGCATTTGCCTATTGTAAAGATGTAAATGTCTGTTTCACGGGTGATGTTCCTAATCTTGGAGAAGAGGTGTTTTTTTGCGCGGAAACGACACCTGTTTATTATTTGCCTGGCAAAAAAGGTTGGTCGTCTTGGAAAGGGGGTCGTCAGGCGAAAGAGTTAACACCATAAGTTACACAACGGAACGGCGACGTGGTAGCGAGGTATAAGGTCATTAGACAAACTCATCTTTGTGTCACTCGCATTGAGTGAAATCTCCTTCGTTCTTATGTCACAAGCATTCATCATCATACGTTGGATTATATTCGTTTGTGGATGGGTTGGACAAGAGCAATTACTGCTCGACAGTGATCAGGCCACAGGCAAGAGCTTCATCAGCGAGCCGGTGATCCCCAAGGCCCTCTATTACACCGACGGCGCCTGGTATGACGGAAGCGGAAAGTTTTCATCAGCCGGAAAAAACCAGCGACCAGCCTCCACAATCGATCAGGCGATGAGAAACTTTACAAATGGGTGCTCGGCAAGACCAAATCCGGAACCCACTGCCCCAACTGCAAAGCCCGCGCCGGCAAGGTCAAGAGCATCGCGGAATGGAAATCGATGGGCAAGCCGAAATGCAAGTGCAAGTGCAGGCTAGTGCCTGTTGCATCACGCTCATAAGAATGAAATTACTGCATGTCCACAATCATCCTTGGTTGAAGACACATTCTACTTTTGATTTCACTGCTAACTTCAACTCGGCAAGTCCTAGTGGCAACCATCACCGAGCAAGATAAGTGGGGGAAGATGGCGGTTAATCTAAACATTGAAATCTAAATGCATTTTCGTCAAGTGCTTCATTACGGATTCATATACTGGTCTATTGTCTTACGGAAGGATAAACATGTTTTGAGCACCTTCCGGAATTCCGACTTGCGCGATAATTTTAGCGCACGCTATGGCGTCTTCAAGGGCATCGTGATGCTTGAAGGTGAACCCGAAATGATGGGCTACAGCATCCAGCTTATGGGAAGCCAGAGAAGGCAATGCCTTGCGACTCGTCCTAAGACTGCATACATAAGGGAACTGGATGCCTGGTAACGTATAGAGCGCCAGCGCCGCACGCAGGTGACGGAGATCGAACACGGCGTTGTGGATGACCACGCAGTCGCCCTGCAGGATGAAGTCGCGCATGGCCGACCATATTTGATGAAATTCGGGTGCATCCTTGACATCCTGCCACGTGAGACCATGGACCTCCGTGCAGAACGGACTCATCCAGGTCATGGATGTGTGAGGTTTGACGAGCCAGTGACGCGTCTCCGCCACGCCACCCGCCTCCACACAGGCAAGCCCCACAGAACAGATGCTCCCCGATTTCCCGTTTGCCGTCTCAAAATCTAATCCTATAAGTTTCATGTGTTGTCCTATGCAAGCTTCGTGCCAACGCAGAGAGGCGGGAGAAGGGTGTTTAAATCGTGATATCGCAAAGTACCTGTTTAATGCACTTGATTCTTTGAGCTTCAAAATAGTCCGCATCACACGAGCCAAAGGGTGTTGGCCTGTTTTGGAGCAGTTGATTAAAAAAGGATATCGCTTGTTCCCGTGAAGCAAGATGCGAACTGATCTGCACAGCATCGAAAACATACCACCGAGCTAAATGTTCATCAAAAAGCAAGCGATAGGTATTGGTCGGAGACATTTTACCTTTGGCTTCCTTGGCATAGCGCGCCGCATCATCTGCTTGCACCCGAAAGTGCTCAGCCATTTTATTGGGATCCCAATCTTGCATCTGTCTCTCCTTTTGACGAGGTATAGTGGTTCATGTTCGACTATCGGACATAACACCCTTACGTAGCAAAGCAAGTATCATGCCGCCGCAAGCTGTTCGTGTTCCGACAGGGCATGACATCCTTCCTGCCATTCATCCGCATTGAGCCTTCTTACATTAAAAGGTCGTATGCACGCATCATCACGGGTTGGAGTATACTCGTTTAAGGATTGGTCATTCAAGCCATAACTTCAGCAACCAACCCGTCCATGAGCACCAAGTGGGTTATTAGTTACAGGTTGCTCTAATATTGAACAGCTGCGCAATTATTGACAGGCGGAATGGAACATCAGATATATGTTTTGCGAAAAGAGTCTCAAATAAAGGCGATCTGGGTTCAGATACGGGTATGGCATGGAACGTGCATATAGCGCAAGACCTAGGAGATGCAAGGTGCTTCTTCCGATATATAATCAGTTAAACGAAAGGTACTCTATGTCTACATGCGCAACATGTCACGGAACAAAATCAATTCGCTGCCCGGTCTGTAACGGCAGCGGCAAGGTCAGCGGCAAACTCTGCAACACCTGCGGCGGCAACAAGAAGATCGTCTGCCCCACCTGCAAAGGAACAGGTCGTCAGTAGGAGGGATAAACATTATGAATACCGACTCTGGCCAATCAGCCTGCCTGCTGACGGACTTACTAAAACTCGACGACAAACCTGTGGGCTTGAATCCCGCAGTGGTGAACATTTTGGTCAGCCAGCTCTCAGTGGATAAGACCGCACTCGCCCTGAACATTGCCAAGCGTGTTGCGCGTGGTCAAAGTATCAGCAGGATGCCGATTTGGGGCGGGGATGACAGGACTCATGCAGTTGCGGTCTTTTCGCTGGAGTGTCCTTTTGCGGAAATTGCAAAACGTATACGGGGCACTATCCCAGGCGGTGAAACAAAAGGGGAAGGCAAGGCATCTGTCATTGTAGATGACAAAAGTCTGGACATTATGGAGCTGTGCGCCCGCGCCCGTTGCATGAAGATGCGCTACAACATCGAAATGATCATTATTAATTATCTCCAGCTTTGCACTTGGGCCAGCGGTGTTAAACAAGATCGGCGGAGTGAGATTTCCGAAATTATTAAAAAGATCGAAGCTATGACTCAGGAACTAAACGTACCAGTTATTGTCATAAGCCACCGCAGTCGAGAACTTGATCAACTCAGGGATAAGTTGGAGTTTACCTTTGCCGAAGAAGGAGAGGATATCCCTGGCGGATTTGACCTGATCGATTATAACAAAGCGTGACCCCATGGGGCGCTTTTGACTATAAACGGTTTGAAAAGGCCAGAGTTGCCTTTATCCAGAGACTGATCGCTGATTATGACGTTTAGCGTAGGGCTTCTTGATTGACAATTTAAGCTCCCTATTATAGCATCAACAAATCAGAAATTGGTTGGCAAGGTTACTTAAATCTCATTAAAGAGGTATGCGATTCCAATTAGCAAGTGTTTTGGGGTAATGCCCTGTTGGACAATTATGGAGGTTAACTCATGAGCGAGGTTATTTGCAAGTATTGTGGACGTGAATACAGGGACATTGCATCGATGACGCTGAATAGTTGTAGCCGTCATCCTGAAGGGCGAGGTAAACATGCACCGTTTGACGGTGAAATTGGGGATGTGTATATTTGTAAGTACTGTGGCAGAGAATACCGGGATATAGCTGCGATGACCCTGAACTCCTGCCAACGTCACCCAGATGGCAAAGGGCCACATAGTCCATACGAGGGTGGCGAAAAAGAAAGGTACACCTGTAAGTACTGTGGCAGAGAATACCGGGATATAGCTGCGATGACAATGAACTCCTGCCCCCGTCACCTAGATGGCAAAGGTCCACATAGCCCAGCGCGGTAAGACAGCAGGCTAGACTAGGCTTGTGGTAGCAAAGATAGAACTTCCATTCTTGAATCATAGGAGTAGCCATGAAAGAAATTGGTAATTTTCCCATTACTACGGTAGTTATGAGTAATTATGCAAGAAAGCAAATTGAAAAACTGCGCGTTAAAAAAGCCGAAGAAGATGAAATAAGGAAAATAGATGAACTACGGTCTAAGCCGCAAACAACTCCTTATAAAGCAATAGCATATGTGAAAGATGTTTATCGCCGTGTTGTCGATAATGGATATGTTAAACAAGGTATAAAGTCACATGAAGCTGGAAAGTTTGAACAAGAAAATCCTTTGGCAAAGGGCGGTCATGGAACATATGCCATTCATGAGTATGGAGGTACTCAGCTTAGCGTCGAGTTAAACGTTCCCGGAAAGCAACCATTCTTCGTAAATGTGCGGCCCAGAGTTTTGGAAATTAACCATTTAAAAAGACTTGTAGATTCCCAAATCGAAATACTTAAGAGGAATAATGTTGGAAGAAGACTTGAAGTTATCGTGGTTGACACGACGAGCAGGTATCACGGAGACTTAGTGGATATAGATAGTGTAATTAATCAGCTTCACTAGCATCCCATAGGGGATGAAAACAGGCACTCCGCCCCCTTTCCCCCATT